>RHAY01000069.1 GCA_010031285.1 Methylophilaceae bacterium
AGCGGCCTGCAAAGCCGTAGACGCCAGTTCGATTCTGGCTCGCGCCTCCACTTATTAGTGCTTAAGTCTATTTGAGAATAATTAGTGATAAAATTCGGTCTTAGTTTTATTTCAAAAGGCCCGGGTGGTGAAATTGGTAGACACAAGAGACTTAAAATCTCTCGGCTTCACGGCCGTGCCGGTTCGATTCCGGCCCCGGGCACCACATTTTATTATTTCCTTGTAGTTTGAATACAACTCTTCTTTGTAAAGTTAGCCCGAATCACCATCATCCAATACTTGATCGATTTTTGACGATTGGACAAGTTGAGTCTTTAAAATTTTCCTACGAAGAATTTGTATGTCATTTGTTAAGTATCAAACCTAATCCAGATTATCCCTATGCCGCTTTAGATTATCAAAAAAACCATACGCATTATTATCTTTATGCAGACCCTGTTTATTTAAGTTTGCAAAGAGATACATTTTTTTTAGAAAAAAAATTAACAAATGATTTTTCACAAGATGAAATTAGAAATTTATGCAGCGCTCTTAATGGCGCATTTGAAGATGACAATCGCAGATTTATTATTAATGATCAGGGGCAATTATTTCTTGAATTAAAAAAAAATCCTCATATCAAAACAACATCGATTGCCCATATTAAACAGCAATCGATTGATTTATTTATGCCTCAAGGAGATGAGGCTATGGTTTGGCATGCATTTATGAACGAAATTCAAATGTTTCTTTTTGATCACCCTCTTAATCAAGACAGAGTCCGACGAGGACTGCTTTCTCCAAACAGTATTTGGTTTTCAGGTGGTGGCATAATGCCTCAAAGTATTCAAAATCCTTACACAACCATTTTTTCTAATGTAAGTTTTTTAAAAAAAGCACTATCGATTGACGCGCAAATTTCGCTTCAAACTTTAGATCAAGTTCATCAAGATAATATCAGTAGCAACTCCTTCATCGCTTTTGAGGATGAAAAAGGGATGGATCGCATTTTGGAAGTTGTATGGAATAATTTTAAAAAACGAAAAATAAAAAATTTAGATATTTATTTAAGCTATCAAGGCAATCTCTTGCATATACAGAATAGATTCATACAGCTTCTTAAGGTATGGAAAAAAGCTAACACAGTAGAAAATTATTTGAATGTTCATTAAATCAAAAAAAATTGATTATGCTGCTTTAGATGCGCTCGTGAATTCAGGGCTCAATCCTCATTTAGCCAAGTTTTATTCAGCACGCGGTATAAAGCATATTGACGATGCCACACTTTCTATTGAGAAAATTATTCCGCCAGAAACTTTAACAAATAACACAGTAATGGCGTCAATCTTAGCGGATGCGATCATACAAAAACAAAAAATTCTTATTATTGGTGATTACGATACAGATGGGGCAACCTCCACTGCTGTCGGTGTAAGAGCACTCAAGATGATGGATGCTCATGTAGATTATTTGGTCCCTAATCGATTTGAATTCGGTTATGGTTTAACCCCTGAAATTGTTGATTTAGCTAAAGAAAAAAATCCTAAAATTATTATTACCGTTGATAACGGCATTGCTAGTGTTGAAGGTGTGAATCAAGCTAATCAATATGGTATCGATGTTTTAATTACAGATCATCACCTTCCTGGCGATACATTGCCTAATGCAAAATGTATTGTGAACCCCAATCAGCATGGATGTGATTTCCCAAGTAAATATCTATGTGGCGTAGGCGTTATTTTTTATGTGATGTTAGCTTTGAGAGCCGAGCTTCGAAAACGAGATCATTTTAAAGACCGGCCAGAACCCAACTTAATGCAGTTAATAGATCTTGTGGCTCTAGGCACGGTTGCAGATTTAGTACCGTTGGATCGCAATAATCGTACTTTAGTTGAGTATGGTATCCGAAGAATTAGGTCAGGCCAGGCCAATCCTGGCATTCGAGCCCTCATGGGATTAACAAAAAAAAATCCATCGCAATTTCATACTTCGGATCTTGCTTTTAGTATTGCGCCAAGGCTCAATGCTGCAGGTCGGTTAGATGATATGACTTTGGGTATTCAATGCCTTTTATCTGAAAGTTATGAGGATGCGCGTTTAATTGCATCATCTCTCGAAGCCTTAAATCTTAAAAGAAGATCAATTGAATCTGAGATGAAAGATGGTGCTTCAATTCAATTACATGATTTGAATTGTGAAACTCAATTCAGTATCGCACTCTATGACTCCTCTTGGCATCAAGGAGTGATTGGAATTATTGCCTCTCGTATCAAAGATAAATATCACCGCCCTGTAATTGTATTTGCCAAATCTGAAGAAGGTATTCTTAAAGGCTCGGGTAGATCTATCCAATCACTTCATTTGAGAGATGCCCTCGATCTTGTTTCAAAAAAAGATCCCAATATTCTTATTACATTCGGAGGTCACGCAATGGCTGCGGGACTGACCATAAAAGAAGTTGATTTCGACCGGTTCGTTCATTTATTTGAAGAAACCGTTCAAACTTTAATTACATCTGATGATCTCGAATTAACTATTGAAGTGGATGACGCACTTAATTTTTCAGAAATCACTTATGAAGATATAGAACATATTAACGCTCAGGTTTGGGGACAAGGTTTTCCTCTTCCCATATTTGAAGGTGAGTTTGAAGTTGTTGAACAAAAAATCCTCGCAGATAAGCATTTGAAGTTAAATCTTCTATTACAAAATAAAGTGTTTGAAGCGATTTACTTTAACCATAGTGAACACCTTCCTCGAAAGATAAAAGCAATCTATCAGGTTGATTCTAATGAATTTAATGGCAATAAAAAAATTCAAATTCAATTAAGAATGCTCTCTTAGAGAGTAATGCTTGAATTGCTCATCTAGCGCCAACAAAGTAAAATTTAACAAACTATTTAAGAGAGTGTCATGAGACGTAAAATCGTTGTTGGTAATTGGAAAATGAATGGTTCTTTGGCGTCCAATGAAGCGCTCCTTAAAGCCTTAGCAGAAAAGATACCCCAAACAACTCCTGTGGATATTGTGGTATGTGCCCCTTATCCCTACCTATTCCAAACGCAATCTTGCCTTAAAAATTCACCTATTCGATGGGGTGCTCAGAATGTGGCTAAATTTGAATCAGGCGCTTTCACAGGCGAAGTGAGCGTTTCTATGCTGAAAGAATTTGGCACGAGTTTCGTGATTATTGGCCATTCTGAGAGAAGTACGGCTTACTGTGAGTCCGATGAAAATATTGCGACTAAATTTATGATGGTAAAAAAAGCAGGCATGACGCCTATTTTGTGTGTCGGTGAAACCTTGATTGAGAGGGAAGCTGGCATTATGGAAAAAGTTGTTTCTAAGCAACTTGATACCATTATTAAAATGTATGGTGAAGAAATATTCGATGAGTCAGTGATTGCTTATGAGCCTGTATGGGCAATTGGCACTGATTTGGCAGCTTCTCCTGAGCAAGCGCAGGCCATGCATCAATTTATTCGTGAGAAATTATCCTCAAATAATAAGGTCGCAAAGAGTCTTAAAATCATTTATGGAGGGAGCGTAAACCCTCAAAATGCGTTACAATTATTCTCTATGCCAGACGTAGACGGCGGACTCGTAGGACGCGCTTCTTTAAATGCGAGTGATTTTGAGTCTATATGTCATTCGGCCGAAATATAAATCAAAGAAAATAGGATTATGGAAAATTTAGTAACAATTATTCATGTGATTGCATGCTTGAGTGTCATTGGTTTGGTGCTGATGCAACACGGTAAGGGTGCTGATATGGGCGCGGCTTTTGGAAGTGGCTCATCAGGAAGTTTATTTGGTGTAAGCGGTTCATCTAATTTTTTAAGTAGAACAACAGCAATATTTGTTTTAGTCTTTTTTCTGACCAGTATTTCCTTGGCGTTTATCGCGGGTCAAAAATCAGGTACTGGAAGTGTGGTGAAGGCAACTGAGTCGTCAGAAGTACAAAAACCTTCTGAAACTAAAAGTGGTGATACTCAGTCGAAATCATCAAGTGGTGCTCAGAATATCCCAAAATAGAGACTGTTAAATCTATAAAGCCGTCGTGGTGGAATTGGTAGACACGCTATCTTGAGGGGGTAGTGACGAAAGTCGTGAGAGTTCGAGTCTCTCC
>RHAY01000070.1 GCA_010031285.1 Methylophilaceae bacterium
TTTTAAGTATAGGTGCTAATTTAGCAACGGATTCTATATTGATATCTTCAAAAATTTTCGGCTGATAAATAGCTATCCCTGAAAATGTGAGCTTTTCTTTTCCATCTAACTCGATTTGATTATTTTTTAAAACAAAATCGCCATCAGGATGTTCCTTTGGATTTTTAACCATAACTAAGTGACCTTTAAAGTCATTTAAGTTCCTATTTTTTATATTGGCATAATTAAAATCAGTATAAATATCTGCATTAACTACCAAAAAAGGTTGGTCGCCAATGAGAGGCAATGCTTTTTTAATGCCACCTGCTGTTTCTAGCGGTGACCCTTCTCTGGAATAAGTAATTTTAAGACTCCATCTTGAACCATCGCCTACATAATCTTCAATCATCTTACCTAAATAAGCATGATTAATAATCACCTCCTCAAAATGAGCTTTAGCTAATTTTTCTAAATGCCACACAATCAATGGTTTTCCTGCAACCTCTAATAGTGGTTTTGGTATTTGATCTGTCAGAGGGCGCATTCTCTCACCCTTGCCAGCTGCTAGAATCATAGCCTTCATAGGTTTAAGTCGAACTTAATTTATTCATCAACTTTAATAAAGGATGCAAATCCTTGTAGCGCTCACAAGCTCTTCTCAAGTAATTTTCAACTGCTGGCAAATCACTTAAATAATTCGCTTTATGGTCTCTATAGTTTAATCGAGCAAAAATACCTAAAACTTTTAAGTGCCTTTGGACACCCATCCATTCAAAATCTCGATAGAACTCAGCAAAATCATCTTGAACCTTAAGTTTATTTTGTTTGGCCTTCTCCCAATATCGAATAAGCCAGTCCATAATTTCCTCCTCTTTCCATACAATGTAAGCATCTTTAAATAAGGACACAAGGTCATAAACAATAGACCCTTTCACTGCATCTTGAAAATCTAAAATACCAGGATTTTCACCCAGGTCGCCATTACAAAACATTAAATTCCTAGAATGAAAATCTCTATGCACAAAAACTTGAGTATGAGAATTAATATTTTTAATCAGTAAATCAAAAGTTAAGCCCAGTATATTTTTTTCAGAATCATTCATTTGATAAGATTTATGAAGTTTCAGATACCAATCAGGAAATAAACTCAGCTCTTTCATTAATAATGAATCGTTATAAGGCTTAAGTGATTGAGTGTCAGCATTTTTTTGGATTTTAATAAGCGCTAAATAGGCATCTCTGTAAAGCAATGATGCATTTTGCTGATTTAGCTCATCTAGGTAAGTTTTATTGCCTAAATCTGATAATAATAAAAAACCTTTTTTAAAATCTGCCTTATGAATTTTAGGGACATTTAATCCTGCATTAAAAAGAACATTTGCTATTTCAACAAAGGGTTTTGAATTTTCTTTCTCGGGAGGGGCGTCCATCAAAATATAAGATTGATTACTCGATACAATACGAAAATAACGCCGAAAACTAGCATCTGATGAAGCAGGTTTTATCGTATACTCTTGATTCTTAAGTATATTATTCAACCATTCAGTAATTTGAAGTTCACGAGTCAAAATAAAAAATTCCTGATAATTTTTAAAAAAAATTGCACATTTAAAGCACTTAGCTTAATGAAGTAAATTATATAACTACCTGATTATTAATAAATTTAAGTTGATAAAATAGCTAAAATATGAGATTTTAACGTTTATGAAATATTCAACATTAAAACTATAGCACTCCCACTTGCTCCTCCAGCAAAATTCCATGTTTAGAAAAACAATCAATGCAATACTCAAAAAGGGCAATAAAACGATTAAAGCTGAAGTGATTGAATACGATGAAGTCTCAGAAAAGCTTACTACAAATGGCAATACAAATATTGATTTAGAAAATATGCGTCTGACAGGTTCAAAACTTACTTACAAATTAAGTGATGAAACTGGACGCATGGATGATGTCACTTTTAATTTTAGACCCGACAACAATCAAGAAAAATCTTCCATTAAAAATGGTATCTTTGTCAACAATAGGACATACGACTATCGTGGTAGCGCTAAAACTATATTCTTTGAAGGTGAAAATAAAAAACGTTTAGAAAAAAGCAAGGTTACAACTTGTGAGGCTGACTCCGATGATTGGTACTTAAAATCGAGTAACATGGAAGTTAATACCAAAACAGATCGTGTTAATGCATCGAATACGGTTGTTGAATTTAAAGGGCTTCCAATTTTATATTCGCCTTATATTAATTTCTCTTTAAATCAAAATAGAAAGTCAGGGTTTTTGTCTCCTACCTTTGGAACTACTACAAAGAGCGGCTTTGATTTTCAAATCCCTTATTACTTTAATATTTCGCCTAATATGGATGCAACCCTAACTGCAAGATATTTAAGCAAGAGAGGTCCTCAAGCCGATGGTGAATTTCGGTATTTAGAAGAGAATTACTCAGGTAAAAATCAAATTCAATTTATGAATCACGATGAAGCTAGTGGTAAAGATAATAGGTATTTTGTAAAACTTGAACATCAACATAAATTTAATAATGGAATAAGTTATTCAGGGGATACTTGGAAATTTAATGCCTTAACTGAAAAATATCAAACTCTCACCAATGCTTCAAATTCGCCATACCAAAGACTGCCTCAACTTGATCTTTCCGCCAGAAAAGATTACGACAGCTATATTTTAGATTTTAAATCTCAATGGACCTACTTTGATAGAGATAATAAATTCACCTATACAGGCCAACAAAAAATTACAGGGGGTCGTTTAAGCATGACCCCAAGTGTTTCAGTCCCCTTGACTGAAACTTATGGCTTTATAAAACCTAAATTATCTGCAAATATTAGATCTTATAGTCTAAATGACTCAACAGTCGGCAATAAAGATATTATTACACCTATTTTATCTGTAGATAGTGGTATGTACTTTGATAGAAAAATAAATCTTCTTAACCAAAGTTACACTAATACTCTAGAACCACGATTATTCTACGTTTACATACCATATAAAGACCAATCGTCATTGCCAAATTTTGACACGGGTCTTGCTGACTTAAATATGCAAACACTCTTTACTGAAAATCAGTATAACGGTCAAGATAGAATTAATGATGCCAATCAACTGACAGCGGCTTTATCTTCAAAACTTATTGATAAAAATGGTATAGAAAGACTTTCTGGCATTATTGCTCAAAGATATTACTTTGCAGATCGAAAAATTTTTGGTTCAGACTTGGAAGCCAAAAAAGCAAATTCTGATATCTTTATGGGGGCCACAGCAAGGCTTGCAAACTCATTAAATTTAGATGCTATGTTTCAGTATGATCCGACATCTAGCAGAATGCTTAGAAGCACGTTGAGCTCTCGATATAATCCCGAACCAGGTAAATTAATCAATCTCAGTTATCGTATGATTGATAATATAAGTGATAACACCCAAGATTTAAAAGTATTCAATGCATCCGGTCAATGGCCACTAGGAAATCGTTTTTATTCTATCGGAAGATATAACTATGATTTAAAAACATCCCAAACAATTGAGGTACTTGGTGGTATTGAATATGATGGGGGCTGTTGGGTCGCCAGATCAATTTTCGACAGAATTTCCTTGCCTACAAGCCCTCAGCCAAATTACACATTTTTTGTTCAGCTTGAACTCAATGGGCTAGGAAGTTTTGGTTCTGATGAGAAGAAATTAAATAACTTCTTGTACAGAAATGTTCCAGGCGTGAGAAATATAAATCAAATTCCTGATGTAAATCGTATTCAAAATTTCAATTAAAAAAATATGCAAAATAAATCAACGATCTTAATTAATTTCCTATTTATTTTAATAAGTTTATCTTTTAGTTTAATTTCTTCGGGAAAATCAGAAAATAATATAAAAAAATTAGATCGTATTGTTGCTATAGTTGACCAGGAAGTTATTACAGAAAAAGAGCTTGAAGAAAAACTAATAACTGTAATTAATAATTTGAAAAATCAAAAAGTCGATCTTCCTCCTGAAAATACTCTTAAAAAACAAGTCATCGAAAGAATGATT
>RHAY01000008.1 GCA_010031285.1 Methylophilaceae bacterium
AGCAAATGATATTAAAGAACCCTATGCTATTAAAGTGGGTGACAAAATAAAATTTGACCAAGTCAAAACAAACAATCCTGTTGCGACTTCAAATGAGGTTAAAAAAAATGAAGAAGTTGTTACAACACCCTTAAAAAATAATGAAGAAGCCATTTCAAACGCAGAAGCTCCGGCGCAGCCACAAACAAAGCCAGCAACCAACGCTATTGTTCATCTAAACAACCCCAAAGCATATAGAGAAGCTTATACAGACGAAGCTTTTAACCGCAAAGTGGCGACGCCTCAATCTCAAACAACTAATAATCCGCCACCCGCAACGCCTAAAGAAGCAGCTCCTATTGTCTTAGAAGATAAAGTAGATTGGCAATGGCCGACTAAGGGTAAATTGGAAAATCTTTTTAATGAAGCGCAAGGTCAAAAAGGAATTGATATTCTAGGTTCACTTGGTCAAGAGATAAAAGCAGCTGGACCCGGTAAGGTCATTTACAGCGGCGAAGATCTTAAAGGATACGGTAAACTTGTGATCATTAAACACAATAACTCTTATTTATCTGTTTACGCTCACAATAAAGAACTTCTTGTTAAAGAAGGTCAGGTGATTACGAAAGGGCAAAAGATTGCGACGATGGGAGATTCTGGAACAGATAAAGTCAAACTACACTTTGAGATAAGAAAACAAGGTCAGTCAGTGGATCCGACTAGTTTTCTCGGACAGCCTTAAATTCGCCTTTAGCTTGTCTTTCATAATAATCTCTTACAGTTGACATGTCGTGTTCTCTCGCCCACTTAATAATTTCATCAAGTGCTGATGCACCAATTTGACCAATTTGAGTATGAATACCAGCTTGCTCTCTGATAATTAAAAGGCCTGGAATCTTATCCACCTGGAAGTATTCACCGATCTCTGGATCCGCTTCAATATCCACCATACCAAATACAATATCTTTGTTTTTATCTGAAGCTTTTTCAAATATAGGGGTAAATGCAACACAAGGCTCACACCAAGGTGCCCAAAAATCTACAATCACAAAATCATTTGCTTCGATTGTTTTTTTAAAATTCTTTTTTGTAAGCTTGACTGTTGCCATCTATATATCCCAATTAAATTCGGTTAAAAACTATAACGACTTTTCACCCCATTGATTGATAAAAAAAATCTCTCTTAAGGGCTTACGCTTTCTAGCTTCTTTTTCTTTTATTAATGATGCTTCACTCATTTTATCTATGGCAAGAGGATAGCCAATTGCAATAAAAGACATTAAATCATACTGGCTTGGAATTTGAAATAATTGTCTTGTTTTTTCAACATCAAATCCACCCATTTGATGGGCTACCAATCCCATACTTGTCGCCTGAAGACAGATATTTTCGCAGGCAGCTCCTGTATCATACTGGCTCCATCGATTAGATTTTTCATTGTTCGAGAAATTCTTGTGGGCGCAAGCCAAAACTAAAATAGATGCATCCATAGCCCAGTTTTGATTTCCGATAGATAAACAATTAAGTGCTTGTGTCCATGCAGTCGCGTCTTTCTTTTGAAAAACAATAAACTGCCAGGGCTGCTCACCCATGCATGAAGGGCTCCATCTCGCAGCTTCCATGAGAGATAAAAGGGATTCTTGAGAGATAAATTGAGAAGGATCATACGCTCTAGAACTCCATCTATCCGCTAAAATTGGATGAATAGGTTGTTCAGTAATAGCTGGTTTTTTCATTAAGGGAGCTATCTTTATGTTTAAAGTTGTCTCTATAATAAAGATAGTTTTCACTTCATTCAAATTTAATTCAAAAGGATTCCATGATGATTCAAACAGAACTTCCATCTGAATTTAAAGGCATTAATCGATTTGCTATTAAAGCCATGCTTTATTTAAACGGATTAGCCCATATTATTATTGGTCTTGCTTTGGCGACCTCCATTATTATGTTTACTTGGCTTTTCTTTATTGAAATCAATACTGCAGCCAATGCCCACAATCTGATTCATGGCTTTATTCATGCTTTAGGCACTTTAATGCTTCTTTGGTCAATATCAGCCCTAATTTCTGCCGAAATGCGCTATCTCAATGGAAGTAAGTTAGAAGTTGAAACTTTTATTGAAGTCGTGATGGTCCTTTTTCTTAGAAAGCTTATTGTGCTTCCTGTGCAAGATTCCACACCGACATTTGAAGAAGTGGGTATTTGGGTTGGGGGTGCATTTCTAATTGGCTTACTTTATATCTTAGTGATTCGCATTAAAAAAATAATTTCTGATCCTAAAGGAAAATAAACCGCTTCATGACAGATGAAAATCTAAAGTTTATGGAGTTAGCCTTAGAACTTGCAAAACAAGCTACGTTGAAAGATGAAGTCCCTGTGGGTGCTCTTATTGTCAGAAATGGTCAAATCTTAGGTCGAGGTATGAATACATCTATTGGCGATCATGATCCTACTTCGCATGCTGAAATCAACGCCATCAGAGATGCTGCTAAAGCCATTAAAAATTACAGGTTGAAAGATTGCTCGATTTACGTGACTTTGGAACCCTGTGCTATGTGTGTTGGAGCAATTCAACACGCGCGTATTGGAAAAATATTCTATGGCGCTCCTGATCCTAAAACAGGTGCTTGCGGAAGTGTAGTTAACCTTATGACCATTAAAGAAATAAATCATCATGCAGAAGCAATCGGAGGTATTTTAGAAAAAGAATGCGGTCAAATACTGAAAGATTTCTTTCTTTCAAAAAGAAAAAAGCCGTAGAAAACTACGGCTTTTTTTATTTCAATGTAACGATTAGTCTCTATTACCTAAAATAGCCATCAATAACTGAAGTAAATTCACAAATAAGTTATAGATGTTCATGTAAAGCGCTAATGTTGCCATGATGTAGTTTGTTTCACCGCCATTTACAATACGACTGACGTCGTAAAGAATGAATCCAGAGAATAATAAAACTGCAACACCAGACAATGCTAATGCCATTGCAGGCACTTGGAAAAATAAATTAGCAAGTGAAGCTAAGATGAGAAGAATGATACCAATCATCAAAAATTTTCCCATAAAGCTAAAATCTTTTTTAGTTGTCGTCGCAATTGTCGCTAATGTTAAAAATATAGCAGCTGTGCCCCCAGCGGCAAGACCAACGATTTGAGCGCCATTACTTAGATGAAACGCAACTTGAAGAATTGGGCCTAACATCACACCTAAAAATAAGGTTAATGCTAATAGAAGAACAACGCCTAAACTATTATTACGATTTGCTTGAATTGCAAAAAATAAGCCAAACATACCGGCCATAAGCATAATGGCGAACATAATAGGATGTTGTTGAGCGAATACGAAGCTCATATTCATGCCAATATATGCACCAATAGCTGTTGGAATAAGCGATAAACCCAGTAAAGCATAAGTATTTCTTAGTACTTTATTTGTCGCTAATGCTGATTGCGACTGGCTTTCAATTCTGACATTTTCCATATTTTTTCCTCTTAAAAGTTTTAATACTACCTTTAGATTATAGAACTCACTAAATAGTTTCAATACGCATTAACATTATTTTACATAGCTGAAATCTCGTTTGTCATCTCTTTGAAACTTTTTTCTTGGGTCATTTTTAAAGCTTCAAGAGGTGCTTTAGTGCCTTTCATCGAAAGAATCCTTGTCATACTTTCAGATGTCATCTTCCAATCCAGCTTAAGCAGAACTTCATCTACTAGTTGAGGGTGATTACATAATAAGACCATGTCACATCCAGCTTCAAGCGCTTTTAAAATTCTATCTTTCATCTCCCCACCAAGAATGGCACCTTTCATACTCATATCATCACTAAAAATAGCACCTTTAAAATGAAAGTTTCCCCTTAATTGCTCTTTCAGCCAAAAGCTTGAGAAGCCTGCTGGATTTTTATCTATCTGAGAATAAAGAACATGGGAAGGCATGACTGCGTTTAATCCATGCTCAATCAATGAGGTAAAAACACTCATATCTTTAGATGCGATTTCATCAAGTGTTCTTGTGTCTTCTGAAATGCTTAAATGTGAGTCAGCTTTAATATATCCATGACCTGGAAAGTGTTTTCCAACACCTTCCATACCCGCTTTTCTTAAACCTTGTAGTAAGTTTGATGCCAAGGACTTAATAGCTTCAATATTGCTGTGAAAAGCCCTATCACGAATTACAGTACTTTCACTGTAATCAATGTCTAAGACTGGTGTAAAAGTAAAATCAATATCAAACACCCTTAATTCAGTAGCAATAATTTGACCAATTAAAAAAGCCAAGTGATTTGCTTTTTTAGGATCTTTATCCCAAACCTCTCCTAACTTTCTCATAGCAGGAATATTGGTAAAGCCCTCTCTAAATCTTTGCACACGTCCACCTTCGTGATCGACAGCAATTAAAAAATCATGTCCTCTTATCTTTCTAATGGCATCTGTTAAATTTTTTAATTGGTCGGTATCTTTATAATTTCTCGCAAACAAGATAATTCCGCCCACCATGGGATGCACAATTCTTTTGATATCCTCATTTGTTAATGTGAGCCCTTCCACATCAATCATTAATGGCCCTATCATCATTTAGATTGAGACCGACTCATACTATTTAAAAATAAAAGGATTGAAATTGGTACGTGTATCAAAATAATCTAGATTCTCTTTCTTTTTCAGAAAAGCGATAATTTTATAAATGACCGGTGTAAATAAGACCTCAACTAATGTTTTTGCAAAAAACTGAGCCATCACCACAAGAATCAATTTGTCATTTGGAATGACGCCACTGTTATAAAAAGCTAATGGATAGAATAAAATAGAATCGATTGCTTCCCCTGCAATTGTTGATCCGATTGTGCGACTCCATAAATATTTACCTTTAGTCATAATTTTCATTTTTGCCAATACAAAAGAATTTGCAAACTCACCTGCCGCAAAAGCAATTAAACTCGCTAACGAGACACGCCAAGCAGAGCCGAAAGCGATTTCATAGACATCTTGATTGTGCCAGTAAGGCGCGGGTGGCAAAGCCACAATCATCCAAGCCATAAAAGACGCGAAAGCAAGCGCCACAAATCCTGCCCATATGACTCTTCTTGAAGCAGCATACCCATATACCTCAGTTAAGATGTCACCAAAAATAAACGAAATAGGGAAAAATAAAACGCCTGCACCAAAAGTAAGAGTGCCAAAAAACGGCATATCAACTTGTGAAATTTTTGCAGGTCCAATCAGGTTTGATGTTATTAATACTGTCACAAATGCTGCCATGACAAGATCGTAATATCGGTATTGATTTTTATTCATATTAAATTTCACTGATCAATACATGATCACCCACTTTGATTTGATCAAATAAATCGATGATGTCGTAATTATCCATACGAATACATCCGTGTGATGAAGGTTTACCCAGATTATCAAGATCGTTAGTGCCATGAATATAGATAAAGCGCTGCATCGTATCTTGATTACCAAGACGATTAAATCCAACCTCAAGACCCGAGAGCCATAATATGCGAGTCAAAATCCAATCTTCTTTTGAGTCGGAGACTGATATTGTTGGGCTCCATATTTTTCCGGTCAATCTTCTTGCGACAAACTCTGAAAATATAGGCGCCCCATCACCAATTTTTGCACGCACAATATGTTGTCCTAAAGGTGTACAAAAACTACCTTTATTTTGACCTACACCTTTTAATGCGGTAGAAATCACAAATGATTTTACCCTCTCATTGTCATCACAATAGACATGAAGTTTTTGTTCTTTGACCGAAATTTTAAGGTGCATAGTTAAATAATGATTAGGATATTGTCCTTAAAAATAATGCAATAGATTCTACATGTGATGTATGCGGAAACATATTTACAATACCAGCTTTATTTAACTTATAACCCTTTTCATTTACTAATATTTGAGCATCTCTCGCTAAAGTAGCTGGGTTACAAGACACATAAACGATCACTGAAGGATTAATATCTTCATCAATGAGCTGAACTAATTGAAATGCACCATCTCTCGGTGGGTCAATCAACCACTTATCTGCATGACCTAATTTTAATAGCGCTTCTTTAGTAATTTCAAATAAATTCATACATTGGTATTCAACAAAATCATTTAAGTGATTTTCATCTCGACATTGCTTTGCTCTTTCTAGAAGGGATAGAGAACCTTCGATGCCAGTAACTTTTGCTCCGCTTGTCGCAATAGGTAATGTGAAATTTCCAAGGCCACAGAAAAAATCGAAAATACGTTCGTCCTTTGAAGGTTTCAGTAAATGCATCGCTCGTCTTACAAGGACTTGATTAATATATGGATTAATTTGTGTAAAGTCATAAGGCATAAAACTAAATTGAAGCCCAAATTCTTTTAGCGTATAGGAAAGCTTCACATCATCTCTCTTTGATAACGGTTTTACCGTATCAGGCCCTTTAGATTGCGTCCAAAATTGCACGGAATATTTTGATGAAAAAGTATTTAAAAGTGATTCATCATGTACATTCAGTTTTTCTAAAATTCTTAATACTAGTACCAAATGATTTTGATCAGAAGCAAATTCAATTTGGGGAATTTTGTCTTTGATAGAGAGTGCTGTAATTAATTCTTGAAGCGGAGGCAAGATATCAGAAAGACGTTGAGGTAAAACTTCACAGCTAGAAATGTCAGCAATAAAATGTGTTCTTTTTTCATTAAAGCCCACAAGCACTTTATTTTTCTTAATAACAAATTTAACTCTTAAGCGGCCTTTGTATCGATAATGCCATGAAGGCCCTGCAAGAGGCATCAATATCGTTTCAGGTTTAACCTTACCAATTCTTGATAGTGTATTTTCAAATACTCTTTGCTTAGCTGCAATTTGCGCCTGAAATTCAAAATGCTGCATAGAGCAACCACCGCAGCGATTGAAATGATCACATTTAGGCTTCACTCTTAAATTCGATTGCCGAATCACTCGATTGGTAAAAGCAATTTCGTAACTTGGCTTTCTCACATAAGATTCGCATTCAACAAGCTCACCCTGGAGCGCGCCTTCCACGAAAATAGCTTTACCATCAATATGAGCAACACCTCTGCCTTCTTGATCAATATTTTCTATTTTGGCGAGCAATATTTTTTTAGGTCTAATATCGTCTTGCATTGATAGAGATTTAAGATTTCCAAGCGGACAAAAATTCATCCCAATAATCTTTTTGATATTCCTGAATCGTATTTTTAACTAAATTAATTTCAGCTTCATATTCGTTCTGATTAAGATGACCACGGATTAATTGAAATTTAAGATAAACAAGATAAGTATTCGCAACATCGGTTTCGCAATAATCTCTAATCGATTGGATATCGCCTTCTCTGTATGTATCCCAAACTTTTCCTCCGTCCATACCAAGCTTTCCAGGAAAGCCACATAACTTTGCAATATCATCTAAGGGCGCGTTATTTTTACCTTGAAACATGGCTAGAAATTCCATTAAATCTGTATGGCGTGTGTGATATCGGCTTAAGTAATTGTTCCATTTAAAATCTTTATCAATCTCACCCATATCTAAATACTTGGATGCATTGATGCCATACATCAAAGCCCTGTAATTTAAGACGGGCAGATCAAATCCTGAACCATTCCAGGAGACAAGTGTGGGCGTATATTTTTCAATGCCATCAAAAAAACGTTGAATAATTTCCTCTTCAGGATCATCAATATCACCAAGCGTCCAAATTTTTAACTGATCTCTCTCTCGAAGCACGCATGAGATCGCTACAATTTTTTGAAGATGGTGCTGTAAAAAATCAGAGCCATTCTTTTGTCTTCTCTTATAAATAGCCACATTTACAATATCATCATCAGATAAATTTTTGTCTAGTGCATATAGAGATCTAATACCTTGAATATCAGGGATGGTTTCGATATCAAAAACTAGAATAGGAACCAAAACTTCAGCTCGCAAATAAATTAGAAGACAAATAGCGATCGCCTCGATCACAAGCAATAGAGACAATAACGGCATCTTTATTTGCTTTCGCAATTTGAAGCGCAATATAAAGAGCGCCACCAGTCGATGCGCCAGAAAAAATACCTTCTACTTTTGCAAGTTTTCGTGCAGTCTCTTCTGCATTTTGTTGTGATACATATTCAATGCGATCAATATTTTTTGCATTATAAATTTTAGGCAAATAAGCTTCTGGCCATTTACGTATTCCGGGAATTTGAGAGCCATCTTCAGGCTGCACACCAATAATTTGAATGTCTCTATTTTTTTCTTTTAAGAATTGTGAGGTGCCAACAATCGTACCCGTAGTGCCCATACTAGAAATAAAGTGAGTGACACGACCTTTTGTATCTCTCCAAATTTCAGGGCCTGTTCCTTCGTAATGTGCTTTGGGATTATCAAGATTACTAAACTGATCTAATACAAAACCCTTACCTTCTTTTTGCATCTTTAAGGCAGTATCTCTGGCAAGTTCCATGCTACCTTCTTGTGAAGTTAAAATAAATTCTGCGCCAAATGCTTTCATGGTCTGCCGTCTTTCAATTGTTTGATTTTCTGGCATCACTAAAATCATTCTGTAGCCCTTCATTGCAGCCACCATCGCAAGCGCTATACCTGTATTTCCAGATGTAGCCTCAATAAGTGTATCGCCAGGTTTAATATCGCCTCTTAATTCAGCGTTATGAATCATAGAAAATACAGCTCTATCTTTTACTGAGCCTGCAGGATTATTGCCTTCCAATTTGAGGTGGATCTCGCTATTTGAATTTTCATGCATACGCTGCAAAGCAACAAGCGGTGTATTACCAATAAAATTTTCTAATTGCATTACTTTATATTCATCCGAAATATAAGAATGGTGTACACAAAAAAGGTTATAAAGCCAATTAAAGCCCATTGAGGAATTGTGAGGCTTAAAAAAGTCCAATCAATATGCGAACAATCTCCCGTTCCTTTAAAAAGTAAATTCAAAGCTTTTGAAAAAGGAAAATTTTCAAACATGTAATTTAAATCAACGCCACATTCATTTGGAACGTCGATTGCTTTCGATTGAATCAGGATATGTTTAGAAGAAAATACCATGCCTATGATTGAGGTTATCGATAAAATGACTAAAGACAATCTTCTTGTTAAATAAGTTGGTTTAATAAATGCATTGATTAAAAAAACCAACCCCAAAACCATAAAAATAATCCTCTGTGTTATACATAAAGGGCAAGGTTCAAGATTGAATTTTTTTTGAATGATCACTGCTAATGCAACTAAAAAATAAGCAGCAAAAAAAGCAAATAAGTGGGCTTGTTTATGTGATAAAAAAAATTTCTTCAATTAAAGCTCTTTAATTATTCATTAACTCTATAATGAGGATAATTGTAACGGATATCCCTCTAGTTTGATTAATTCAACACCAATAAATAGCTCTAAACCCAACGAAGGCAAGGTTTTTTCTGTTAAAGAAATTAACCGACTCGTAAGGGAGCTTCTTGAGCAAAGTTTTCCCTCATTTTGGATTTCAGGCGAAATCTCTAATTTCATCAGTGCATCCTCTGGACATTGGTATTTCTCGCTTAAGGATGATGAAGCGCAAGTTCGCTGCACTATGTTTAAAAATAAAAATATGGCGGCTGATTGGGTGCCTAAAAATGGTGAAAAAATTGAAGCAAAATGCTTTATTGGTTTATATGAAGCTCGAGGGGAATATCAACTTAATATTGAAGTTATTAGGCATGCAGGCGCAGGACTTTTATCAGAAGCCTTTAATCAATTAAAAGAAAAGCTTCTCAAAGAAGGTCTTTTTGAACCGACACGCAAAAAACCCATACCTCAATTTCCTCAATCGATTGGCGTAATTACCTCACCGACTGGTGCTGCGATTGAAGATATTTTAATTACCCTTAAAAGACGAAGTCCTCATATTCCTATCTTTATTTATCCTAGTCTCGTTCAAGGCAAGGAAGCGCCTTCAGCGATTGTAAAAGCCATTGAAACCGCAAATACCAGAATGGAGTGTGATGTACTTATTCTTGCTCGAGGTGGTGGTTCTATTGAAGACTTATGGGCATTTAATGAAGAAATTGTTGCGCGAGCAATTATTGCATCCAAAATACCTACAATTACCGGGGTTGGTCATGAGACTGATACAACTATAGCTGATTTTGTGTCTGACTTAAGAGCAGCTACACCTACAGGCGCTGCTGAACTCGTAACGAGCCATACGATTCATCAATATATACAAAGAATTAATCAAAGCATGAAAAATGCGATGATTCAATATCGCTTAAATATTGATAAATTGAAATTAAACTTAGATCATTTAAGTCCTCATGCTGTTTTATCAAGAGGTTATTCCATCATCACAAATGTTGATGGCCAGATTGTAAATAATATAAACCAGTTAAAGCTTGATGATAAAATTCATATTCAATTGAACCATGGACAAGCTGACGCAAATATTTCAGATCTTAAAAATAAATGACTTTAGATTGAATTAAAAGACTCGCGCACGCATGGAAGATAAAAAAAATCACAAAGTTTCTTTAGCGACACTTTCACTTGCAGCCTTAGGTGTTGTGTTTGGTGATATTGGTACAAGCCCTTTATACACTATGAAAGAAGTTTTTTCCCTCAGTAAGCATCCTGTTGAACTTACCCAATTTAATGTTTTAGGCATACTTTCACTTATCTTCTGGTCACTCATTATGATTGTTTCAGCGAAATATGTTGCTTTTATCATGCGCGCTGATAATAGAGGCGAAGGTGGGATTATGGCCTTGCTCTCCCTTGCTAACAAAAATGCACCTAGCGGAAACAAAAGAAATTGGATAATGATTTTAGGTATCCTTGGGGCCTGTATGTTCTATGCGGACGGAATGATTACGCCTGCTATTTCCGTTTTATCTGCGATTGAAGGTCTTGAAGTTGTAGCGCCATCGTTAAGTTATCTTATTATTCCTATTACACTTGTGGTGTTACTTGTTTTATTTTATGCACAAAGTAAAGGAACAAATGTTGTAGGTGCATTCTTTGGTCCTATTATGTTTTTTTGGTTCTTAACGCTCGCATTATTGGGTCTTATTAATATTGCGCATGAGCCACATGTCCTTACTGCTATTAACCCATTGCATGCATTTCATTTCTTTCAATTGTCCCCTATGGTGGCATTCGTCGCATTAGGTGCAGTTGTTTTGTCCGTTACAGGTGCTGAAGCACTTTATGCAGATATGGGACATTTTGGGAGACATCCCATTAGACTTGCATGGTTTATTTTTGTGCTACCAGCGCTTACATTAAATTACTTTGGACAAGGTGCGTTAATTATTAGTAATCCTGAAAATATTAAAAACCCTTTTTATCTCATGGCACCTGAATTTCTTGTCATTCCTCTAATTGTCTTAGCAACACTCGCTACAATCATTGCGTCACAGGCGGTAATTACTGGTGCTTTTTCAGTCTCAAGACAAGCTCTTCAATTAGGCTTCTTACCAAGAATGCATGTCGAGCATACATCCGAAAATCAAGAGGGACAAATTTATCTTCCAAGAATTAATTGGCTCTTAATGATTGCAGTGATGGCTTTAGTGGTGACCTTTAAAAGCTCAGGAAATCTCGCAAGCGCCTATGGTATTGCAGTCACAGGTGATATGGTAATTTCGACACTTCTTGCAAGTTTTGTCTTCTACGAAGTGTGGAAATGGAATTCAACCAAAACACTTATCTTTATGGCGATCTTTTTAATAATCGATCTTGCATTCTTTAGTGCAAATATCTTAAAAATACCTGATGGTGGTTGGTTCCCAATTTTAATAGGTACCGTTCTTTTCGTTCTCATGACAACTTGGAAAAAAGGTCGTGCGCTTCTTTATAAAATACTTAAAGGGGAAGCTATTGAAATTAATTCATTCATTACATCTATAGGGGGTAATCCACCGCCTCGCGTCGAAGGGACAGCAATATTCCTCACACCGAATCCAGATGGTGTTCCACATGCACTTCTTCACAATCTTAAACATAATAAGGTAATCCATGAAAAAGTAATTATTTTGACTGTGATGTTTATGGACTATCCTCATTCACTTTCAAAAGATCTTGTCACTGTAGAAAAACTACCTTACGACTTTTACAAAGTTACTTTGAAATATGGATTCAAAGATGAGCCAGACTTACCAAAAGACCTTGCACTATGTACAAAAAATGGTGTCAATATTGACCCAATGAATAGTTCTTATTTTATTGGTAAAGAAATTTTATTAGCCACGCCAAAAGAAAATATGAATTATTGGAGAAAAAAATTATTCATCGGTTTATTTAGAAGTGCAGAAACAATTACCAATCAATTTAAATTACCTCCCAACCGCGTGGTTGAATTAGGAAGCCAAGTATTGTTTTAAGAATGAAATATAGCTTTTTATTTATCTTACTAATTCTTGTTTCGGGTTGCGCTTCCACTACCCTAAAAAATCAATCGGGAGTCGATAGAAAACAACTCTTACTTATGCCTCAATCTATGGTGTTAGGAATGGCGAGTGATAGTTATCGAAGTGCACTTCAAGAAGCAAGTAAAAAAAATAAGCTTAATGTTGATCCTTTTCAGGTGAATCGTGTTAAAAGAATTAGTAATAGACTAATTGCTAATACTTCCTATTTTAAGCCTGAGGCAAGCCAATGGCCCTGGGAAGTCAATGTTCAAGAAAGTGACGAGGTCAATGCTTATTGCATGCCTGGGGGCAAAATCATGGTTTACTCAGGCCTGATTCGCAAACTCAATGCAACAGACGATGAATTAGCAGCGGTGATAGGACACGAAATTTCTCATGCCCTTCGAGAGCACGGTCGCGAAAGAATGTCTACAGCGGCTGTTCAGCAATTGGGTTTGATCGGTTTTGCTGCCTATATTTCCAATACAAATAATCGAAATAGGACCAATGCCACGATGCAGGCAGTCTCATTAGGTACTACCCTCTTTTTTGCACTTCCTAATAGCCGCACACAAGAAAGAGAAGCTGATGCTATTGGCCTTGAATTGGCTGCCAGATCAGGCTTTAATCCTTTTGCTGCAGTAACTTTATGGGAAAAAATGAAGCAACAAGATACAAAAAAACCACCTGAATTTTTAAGCACACACCCATCTGATGATAGTCGTATTAGAGAACTCACTGACCTTGCCTACAAGCTAAAACCTCTTTACGAATCAAGCCGACCACGCTAATTACATTAGACTTTAATGTAAAATACTGTTTTAACTAAAAAAATACACTCCCATGGATCAATTAAAATCAATTATCGAAAATGCTTTTGAAATAAGAGCTGAAATCAATCCAAAAAACGCGCCGAAAGAAATTAAAGATACTGTAGACGAAGTTCTTAATAATTTAAATAATGGATCGCTGCGAGTTGCTTCGCGAATTCAGGGCTCCCAAGAATGGGAAACGCATCAATGGATTAAGAAAGCAGTATTACTCTCCTTCAGACTCTACGATAATGAAGTTATGAAAAGTGGTTACACCAATTACTTTGATAAAGTTAATTCAAAATTTGCAAACTTCACTGACGAGGATTTTAAAGCGGGTGGCTATCGCGTTGTACCGAATGCTATTGCAAGACGCGGATCATTTATTGGTAAAAATGTTGTACTGATGCCTTCTTATGTAAATATCGGCGCATATGTAGATGAAGGTACGATGGTCGATACATGGGCAACTGTGGGTTCTTGTGCGCAAATTGGTAAAAACGTTCATCTCTCCGGCGGCGTTGGTATTGGTGGGGTTTTAGAACCTATTCAGGCTGGCCCAACTATTATTGGCGATAATTGCTTTATTGGCGCTCGCTCAGAAGTGGTTGAGGGTGTTGTTGTTGAAGACAACGCAGTTATTTCAATGGGTGTCTATATTGGCCAATCAACTAAAATATTAGACCGTGAAACAGGCGAAGTAACATATGGTCGCATTCCTAAAGGGTCTGTTGTGGTTTCAGGAAATTTACCTTCAAAAGATGGCTCTTATAGTCTTTACTGTGCAGTGATTGTGAAAAAGGTAGATGATAAAACACTCGGTAAAGTAGGTATTAACGAGTTACTTAGAGGTATTTAAATTATGATGGTGTACGGCATTAAAAATTGCAGCACCGTCAAAAAAGCATTAACTTGGTTTGATAATCATAAAATTAAATATGAATTTTATGATCTCAAAAAAGAAGCATTAGATGCAACCACTTTAAATGTGTGGTTTAAAAAGCTACCGAGTCATTTAACTTGGGATATGCTGATTAATAAATCTGGCATGACTTGGAGAAATCTTTCAGACCGAGAGAAAAAGCTCGGAGACAAACAAGAAACCGCCATTCAATTGATTATAGAAAAACCAACAGTAATGAAAAGGCCTTTGGTCGCGATTGACAAAAAAGTAGTATCACTTGGATTTGATGAAGCTATATTTAAACAATTATTTAAAAAATAAATATGACTAGAACACTAGAGCTCGCTAAAAATTTAATTGCTAGAAAATCTAATACACCAGACGACGCTGGTTGCCAAGATTTGCTTGTTAGCCTCTTAGAGCCTTTAGGTTTTAAATGCGAAAAAATTAAAGTAGGTGATGTAGAAAACTTATACGCGCGAAAAGGTACCGAAGCACCTTTTTTTGTTTTTGCTGGTCACACTGATGTTGTGCCAAGTGGCCCAGTAGATCAATGGATATCACCTCCTTTTGAACCTACAATCAAAGATGACAAGCTCTATGGTCGAGGTGCTGCAGATATGAAAACATCTATTGCAGCCTTTATTGTTTCTATTGAAGAATTTTTAAAAGAAACTAAAGACTTCAAAGGCTCGATTGGATTAATTATTACTTCGGATGAAGAAGGTGTCGCAGTCGATGGCACTGTAAAAGTAGTTGAGCTTCTTAAAGAAAGAAATGAAAGAATTGATTTCTGCGTAGTGGGTGAACCTACATCGCATGTAAAATTTGGCGACATGATTAAAAATGGCCGAAGAGGATCGCTTTCTGCAAAACTAACAGTGAAAGGTATTCAAGGTCATATTGCATACCCTCATTTGGTTAAAAACCCAATTCATATGGTTGCACCTGCAATTACAGACTTAGTTAATATGTCTTGGGATGAAGGCAATGAATATTTCCCTAAGACGTCATGGCAAATTTCAAATATTAAAGGCGGGACAGGTGCTACTAATGTTGTTCCTGGTGAAGTCGATATTCTTTTTAATTTTAGATATTCAACAGCAAGTACTGCGGAAAATTTAAAAGAAAGAGCACATGCTATTTTAGATAAGCATAAACTTGATTACGTTATTGATTGGGAATATTCGGGCAATCCTTATTTAACAAAAAAAGGAAAGCTTGTAGAAATCTTATCGGAAGCAATCAAAGAAACTGTGGGCATCATGCCTGAGCTATCTACAACAGGTGGTACTTCCGATGGTCGTTTTATTGCAAACATTAGTGATCAGGTTGTTGAATTTGGGCCGCTCAATACCACAATACATAAAATTAATGAATGTATTGATGTAAAAGATATTGAGCCACTTAAAGATATCTATAAACTGACTCTTTGTAAGATACTCGCTTGAGCCAGACACAAATTCTTAATGAGCTTTCTTCAATTCGTGATTGGCTAAGATATGCCGTCAGTCGATTTGAGGACTCTGATGTTTTTTTTGGTCATGGCACTTCAAATGCATATGACGAAGCTGTGTGGCTTATTTTTGGCTTTCTTCACTTACCTCACGACACGATAGAAAACTTTTTAGATGCACACTTAACAAGTAAAGAAAAAAAAGATTTATCTTTTTTAATTGAAAAAAGAATTAACGATAAAATTCCAACCGCTTATCTACTTAATGAAGCTTGGCTAAGAGATTATAAATTTTACGTCGATGAGCGCGTCATCGTTCCAAGATCTTTAATTGCAGAGTCATTAAGCGAAAATCTTTACCCATGGATCGATAACCCTGAAAAAATCTATAGCGCTCTAGATTTATGCACTGGTAGTGGTTGCTTGGGTATTATGATGGCACACAGTTTCCAGAACGCTATGATTGATCTTGTCGATTTATCCGAAAAAGCATTACAAGTAGCTGAAATCAATGTTAATCATTACGGATTGCATGATCGTATTGAATTAATTCAATCTGATTTATTTAATGGATTAGAAGGCAAGAAATATGATCTTATTATTTCGAACCCCCCTTATTTACGCGCTTTAACTTTATTGAGACTTTCATTACGACTCACCATTGAAAAAGGCATGTCGAGCCATTTTAAGATCTTCTCAACTTCCTTCACTTCAAGTTCTAACATCATGCCTCTTTTTACGCGAGATGGAAGTGATACAGGTCCAAATCTGGTACGGATAAGACGACTCACTGGCAAATTAAAATATTCAAATAAACGTCTAACCTCCCTATTTCTGCCTTCCATCAATATGACTTGATACCAGCGATTAGCCCCTTCACCACCTTGATAACGAATTTCATCAAATTTTGCGAGACCATCTTCTAACTTAACACCTAATTTTAATTTTGACATTTGTTCTTCGGTTAATTCACCAAAGATACGAACAGCATATTCACGTTCAATTTCAAATTTAGGATGCATAAGGCGATTAGCAAGATCACCTGAAGTGGTAAACATAAGAAGTCCTGAAGTATTAATATCGAGACGCCCTATCGAAATCCATTTTTCATTTTTAATTCTAGGTAACTTTGAAAATACTGTAGTTCT
>RHAY01000071.1 GCA_010031285.1 Methylophilaceae bacterium
CCAGATGATGAAAAGAAAAAGCTTTCAGTAATGCTTCATGATCGCATGACAGAAGTTGCAATTTTTGATCTTAATGAAACTCAATCTCTTTTTTCTCATCTTCCTCCCAAGCCTATTCAATATGCAGAAATACTTGAAGGTGGAAAACAAGTCTTAAATGATTTCAATAAAAATTTAGGCTTAGCTTTATCTGAAGATGAAATTGATTATTTATTTAATTATTTTACTTCGATTAAAAGAAATCCTACAGATGCAGAGCTCATGATGTTTGCGCAAGCAAATTCAGAACACTGTCGTCATAAAATTTTTAATGCTGATTGGATTATAGATGGTAAGACGCAATCTAAATCACTTTTTGGCATGATCAAAAATACGCATCAATTACATCCTGGTAATACGATTGTGGCTTACTCAGACAACTCTTCAATTGTAAAAGGTACTAAGATCAATCGATTTTATCCAAACCAAAATGGTATTTATGGTGATCACGAAGAACTCACTCACTTTATTATGAAAGTGGAAACGCATAATCATCCCACTGCAATCTCTCCCTTCTCAGGCGCTGCAACAGGCGCAGGTGGTGAGATCAGAGACGAAGGCGCAACTGGCCGAGGCTCAAAACCCAAAGCGGGTCTCACAGGATTTTCAGTCTCAAATTTGCGAATTCCTGAATTTATTCAGCCTTGGGAAAAAGATATTTACGGTGCACCTTCTCGCATATCATCAGCACTTCAAATTATGATTGATGGTCCTATTGGAGGCGCTTCATATAACAATGAATTCGGCAGACCCAATATTGCGGGATATTTTAGAACATTAGAAATCAAATTCGATCACGAGGTAAAAGGTTTTCATAAGCCAATTATGTTAGCGGGTGGCATTGGAAGTATTCATGATATTCATACAAAAAAACATGCGATCCCGCCAGGTGCCTTGCTTATTCAATTAGGCGGTCCTGCAATGCTTATCGGTTTAGGCGGTGGCGCTGCTTCAAGTATGGGTACTGGATTTAATGCAGAAAATTTAGATTTTGATTCCGTGCAACGTGGCAATCCTGAATTACAAAGAAGAGCTCAAGAAGTGATTGACCGATGCTGGCAATTAGGTGCTCAAAATCCTATCTTAAGTATTCATGATGTAGGTGCTGGTGGCTTATCAAATGCATTTCCTGAGTTAGTCAATGATGGTGGTGTTGGTGCCACCTTTCAATTACGCGCAATTAATAATGAAGAGCCGAGTATGTCGCCACGTGAGCTCTGGTGTAATGAAGCCCAAGAACGCTATGTATTGGCGATCAAAGAAAAAGATCTTGATTTATTTAAATCGTTTTGTGAACGAGAAAGATGCCCTTTTGCAATTGTAGGTATTGCAAAAGATGACAAACAACTTATTGTCGAAGATAGTTTACTTAAAAAAGATGCGGTCCATATGGATTTATCTATTCTCTTAGGAAAGCCACCTAAGATGACACGCCATGTAAAGAGAAAAGAAAGAATAATTAAATCTAATAACATCGAAAATATTGATATCAAAGACGCAGCATATCGTGTCTTAAGATACCCCGCCGTTGCAAATAAAATGTTTTTAATTCATATCGGGGATCGATCAGTCACAGGATTAATTGCGAGAGACCAGCTTGTAGGGCCATGGCAAGTTCCTGTTGCTGATGTCGCCGTAACCTTGTCATCATTTGATAGCACATTAGGTGAAGCTTTTACGATTGGTGAAAAAACGCCTATTGCCATGATTGATGCTAAAGCCTCAGTGCGTATGGCATTAGGTGAAGCCATTACTAATTTATCTGCAGCATCGATTTATCATTTAGAAGATATTAAATTATCAGCCAATTGGATGGCGTCAGCAGGGCATGAAGGTGAGGATGCAGCCTTATTTGATGCCGTCGAAGAGATTGGAATGCATCTTTGTCCTGATTTAGGTATTAGCATTCCTGTAGGCAAAGATTCTATGTCTATGAAGACCACTTGGATGGACCAAGAAAAAGAAAAGGCTGTAGTCTCGCCTGTATCGCTCATAGTAAGTGCATTTGCTCCTGTCTTTGATGCAAGGAAAACCTTAACGCCTGCGCTCAATAGAAATCTTAAAGAGAGTGGCCTTATTTATATCGACTTAGGTTTAGGTAAGAATCGATTAGGTGCTTCATCATTTAACTTAGTCTTCAATGAAGTGGGTGATATCCCGCCAACACTTGATGATGCAAAAATACTCAAAGCATTTTTTCAGATCATTCAAATACTGAAAAATGAAAATATGATTGAGGCTTATCATGATCGATCCGATGGTGGGCTCTTTGTTACTTTAACTGAAATGGCTTTCGCAGGACGCTGTGGTCTCAATATCGACTTAACGGATTGTGGTAACAATATTAAAGCTATTCTATTTAATGAAGAATTAGGCGCTGTGATTCAAGTTAAGAAAGAACATATCTCGCATGTGCTTACAAAAATTAATACCGTTTTAAATCACAGTGCTTTCTTGATTGGATCGATTAATTCAGATCACACAATTCACATTAAACATCAAAATAAAACCGTCTTTGAAGATACAAGGTCAAACTTACAAAGTGCCTGGACTGAAACATCTTTTAGGATGCAATCAATACGAGATAATCCAGAATGTGCTTTAGAGGAGTTTTCTGCAATTACAGACGATCTTGATCCAGGGCTAAATCCAAAATTTGATTTTGCAATCCCCCAATCTTTTGCAATCAAAAAAACTAAACCGAGGATTGCTATTTTAAGAGAGCAAGGTGTCAATGGCCATGTTGAAATGGCAGCTGCATTTTCGACCGCAGGATTTGAAGCGCATGATGTGCATATGTCAGATATTATTGAGAATCGGAAATCTTTAACTGATTTTTCAGCGCTTGTTGCGTGCGGTGGTTTTTCATATGGTGATGTATTAGGCGCAGGCGAAGGCTGGGCTAAATCTATTCTATTTAATTCAAAAACACGTGACGCTTTTGAAGCATTTTTCTTGAGGCCTGACACGATAGCACTTGGTATTTGCAATGGCTGTCAAATGATGAGTAATCTGAAAGAAATTATTCCAGGCTCAGCTTTATGGCCACATTTTGTAAAAAATAAATCAGAGCAATTTGAAGCAAGATTTGTATCGGTCGAAATTCTAAAATCGAATTCAATATTCTTTAACGGCATGCATGGTGCAATACTTCCAATCGCGGTCGCACATGGCGAAGGTTATACGGAATATCAAACCCAGAGTCAGATGAATGATGTTTTAAATCATCAACTTGCGACACTTCGCTATGTTGATAATTACCATAAGGGAACTTCTACCTACCCAATGAATCCAAATGGCTCCCCTGAAGGCATTACAGGATTTACTTCGGATAATGGGCGATTTTCTATTATGATGCCTCATCCTGAGAGGGTGTATAGAGCAGTTCAAAACTCTTGGCATCCTGAAACATGGGATGGATTAGCGCCATGGTATAAAATGTTTGCAAATGCTTATCAATTTTTTAACTAAACGAAAGAATCACTCCTTATGAATAAATTTTTAAAAACAACACTGACACTAATTTTGCTTACTTTCTCAATGCAGATCTTTGCATTAACAGACGCAGAGGAAATTGAGTTTGCAGGCGCTGTGAATGAAGGTAAATTACCGATTGTTAAAAAGTATATTGAAGACAAAAAAGTAGATATTAATGCAACTTATTTTGCCTGGAGTCCGCTTCTCATGGCAGCATCAAAAGGACAATTTCAAATACTTAAATATTTAGCCGAACATGGTGCAGATCTTAACTACACACATCCTCTTACAAAAATGAATGCGTTTCATCATGCGGCATTTGATGGTAGAGCTGATATCGTTAAATATCTTGCTTCCAAAGGCGCCGATATCAACAAGAAAATGAAGGGCGGTGTTTCAATCGTTCGTGTTGTTAAAGATAAGGGTGACACTAAAATGGCAGATTTACTCATTTCTTTGGGCGTGAGTGA
>RHAY01000072.1 GCA_010031285.1 Methylophilaceae bacterium
AAAAAAATGAAGCAAACAGCGCTGGGTATTGGCGACGACGCAGCAATGATTAACGTTCAAAAAAATTATCAATTAGCCATTTCCTCTGACATGCTTGTAGAAAATACTCATTTTCTAAAAAATACAAACCCATCTCACTTAGGCTGGAAATCATTAGCAGTGAATTTATCTGATATCGCAGCCATGGGCGCCACACCGAAATGGGCGACTTTATCCATATCACTTCCAAAAATAAACCATGCTTGGCTCAAGAAATTTTCAGAGGGGTTTTTTAAGTGTGCAGATAAATTCGGCATTGATCTTATTGGCGGTGATACCACAAAAGGCTCACTCAGTATTTCAATCACCATTATGGGTGAAATCAAAAAAAATACTTCTTTATTAAGATCTGGTGCAAAATTTAATGACGATATTTGGGTCACAGGTCAATTAGGGCTTGCAGCAATGGGTTTAGCAAACCTTCAAGGCAAATTAAAACTACCGCCACGTATAAAAATTAAATGTATAAGAGCACTTGAAACACCTTCTCCAAAAACTTCTTTAGGCGCTTATTTGCCGCGCTATGCAAATAGTTGTATTGATATTTCTGACGGGCTTATGCAAGATTTAAGGCACATCTTAAAAGCGTCAAAAGTAGGTGCTACTCTTTTACTCAATCACATACCATGTGAAAAGTTTATTCAGGCATCAAAACAATACCAATTTGTATTAAATGGTGGTGATGATTATGAGCTTCTATTTACAGCTGCTAAAAAAAATAGGTCTCATATTAAAAAAATTGCAAAAAGAACAAATACACCTGTCAGCGTGATTGGTTCCATTACTGAGAATCAGGTTCTTCAAATATTAAACGAGCAAGGAAAATCAATAAAATTTAACCCTAAGGGATTTGATCATTTTGCTTAATATTAAATTCCTACTCAAACATCCATCACATTTTATAGCGCTAGGTTTTGGAGCTGGACTTTCAAAAAAGGCGCCGGGTACATTAGGTACTCTTATCGGCATTCCTCTTTATTTATTTATTTTTTCTTATAGTTTTTTCATAAAAATATTAATTGCTCTTTTATTTACAGTTGTAGGTATTTTTGTCTGTAACCAAACAGCTCATGCACTCAAGGTTAAAGATCCGAGTGCTATTGTTTGGGATGAAATTTCTGCTTTTTTTCTCATGTTAATTATTGCGGATCCTGTTTTAAATTTTTTTCAAATTTTTGAGTTGTTTATACTTTTTAGAGTCTTCGATATTTGGAAGCCTTTTCCCATTAGCTATATCGACAGAAATGTTAGTGGCGGATTGGGTATCATGCTCGATGATTATGTTGCGGCTTTTTTTGCGCTGATAGTTTATTTTTCAATGCAATGGCTCATACATTAATTCAAGATACATGTGTTCAATTAGCTAGCGCCCTTATTAAGCGTAATTTGCGTATTGCGCTTGCTGAATCATGTACCGGAGGATTGGTGTGTGAACAACTCACAAATATTCCTGGAAGCTCTATCTGGTTTGATCGAGGATTTATAACCTATAGCAATGAATCAAAAATAGAATTACTTAAGGTTAAAGAGACAACTCTCGCAAAATTTGGTGCAGTAAGTAAGGAAATTGCATCAGAAATGGCACTTGGGGCTCTCGATGCGAGTCACGCCGATATAGCTCTATCAATTACTGGCATCGCAGGCCCCTCAGGAGGATCGATTGATAAGCCTGTAGGTACTGTTTTCTTTGCTATTGCTTATCAAAATAAGGTTGTTTTTAATGCCTCAAAAATCTTCCCTGGATCAAGAGAAAACATACGTGAATCTTCTTGTCTATTTGCACTAAATCAGGTCTTAGCGCTTACTTTAAACCCCCAAGTATGAAATAATTATTAGTGATAAAAACACATTAATTAAAGGCAAATATAGATGGATGACAATAAAAGTAAAGCACTCGCTGCAGCGTTAGCGCAGATCGAGAAACAATTCGGAAAAGGCTCTGTCATGAGGATGGATGATTCCGATGTCATCGAAGATATTCAGTCTGTTTCAACAGGCTCTTTAGGTCTTGATATAGCCCTTGGTATTGGCGGTCTTCCTAGAGGACGCGTTGTTGAAATATATGGTCCAGAATCATCAGGCAAGACCTCCTTAACCCTATCCGTTATTGCTCAGATGCAAAAACTAGGTGGTGTAGCTGCCTTTATTGATGCTGAGCATGCTCTTGACCCGCAATACGCAGCCAAATTAGGAGTTGTGGTTCCGGACTTATTGATTTCTCAACCTGATACAGGGGAGCAAGCGCTTGAAATTGCAGACATGCTTGTAAGAAGCGGTTCAGTGGATATTGTAGTGGTTGACTCGGTCGCAGCTTTAACACCGCGCGCAGAAATTGAAGGTGAAATGGGCGATTCACATATGGGACTCCAAGCTCGGCTCATGTCCCAAGCATTGAGGAAATTAACAGGTAATATTAAAAAAACAAACACACTTGTTATCTTTATTAATCAAATTCGTATGAAGATTGGCGTCATGTTTGGAAATCCTGAAACAACAACTGGCGGCAATGCTCTTAAATTTTATGCTTCTGTAAGACTTGATATTCGCCGCATTGGTGCAATTAAAAAAGGTGATGAAGTTATAGGTGCGGAAACAAGAGTTAAAGTAGTTAAAAATAAAGTCGCCCCTCCCTTCAAACAAGCTGAATTTGATGTGCTTTATGGTGAAGGTATCTCAAGAGAAGGTGAAATCATTGAAATTGGCGCTCAATTGAAATTTATTGAAAAAGCAGGTGCATGGTATAGCTACAACGGTGAAAAGATTGGTCAAGGTAAGGATAATGCAAGAGAGTTTTTAAAAGAAAATCCGAAAATTGCTCAAGAAATTGAAGATAAGATTAGGGCAAACTCATCAGCTCTTAGCGAAGCAATGACCGCGCCGCAGGACAGTGACGAAACTGAGTAACACAAAAAATAATCCATTAATTTTACTCAAAAAAAGAGCGCTTTATTACTTAGCAAAAAGAGAGTATTCACATCTCGAATTAAAATTAAAATTAAGTGAATACGCTCAAATGCTTGAATTAAATAAAGAGGCATTAGATCTTTTTTTATCAGCTTTAGTGGCTGAAGGGTGGCTTTCTAATGAACGGTATTGCGAACAATTTATTCATGCAAAAAAGAATAAATTTGGACGTTATAAAATTGTTAGAGAACTTGAAGATAAAGGGATAGATCAGGCGCTTATAGAGCAATACCTTAGCCCCCTTAAAAACCAAGAATTATTATATGCAAAACAGGTTTGGCAAAAAAAATTTAAATTTCTCCCGTCCTCCAAAGAGGAATGGTCAAAACAAGCTCGCTTCCTCCAAAGTCGCGGATTTGATGTTGCTCTCATAAAAAAAATATTGAATGCTAAGGAAGAATAGTTAACGTATGTCGACTTCTATAAATCAACCAATTCTTTCTAGTGAAGAAATTAGAAATATATTTCTAGATTTTTTTAAGAAAAAACAACATCAAGTTGTATCTTCAAGTTCTCTGGTGCCTGGGGAAGATCCTACTTTGCTGTTTACTAATGCAGGCATGAATCAATTCAAAGATGTATTCTTAGGTTTTGATAAACGTAGCTATTCAAGAGCAGCTTCAAGCCAAAAATGTGTGAGAGCAGGTGGCAAGCATAACGATTTAGAAAATGTAGGCTATACAGCAAGACATCATACTTTTTTTGAAATGCTCGGAAACTTTAGTTTTGGTGATTATTTTAAAAAAGATGCAATTCAGTATGCATGGGAACTCCTCACCGAAATTTATAAAATACCCAAAGAAAAACTTTTAGTGACTGTCTACAGTGAAGATGATGAAGCCTATGATATTTGGGCTAAATTAATCGGCATTCACCCTGAAAAAATTATTCGTATTGGTGATAATAAAGGTGGTAAATACGCATCAGATAATTTTTGGATGATGGGTGATACAGGCCCGTG
>RHAY01000073.1 GCA_010031285.1 Methylophilaceae bacterium
GAGATTGTGATTTTTTTATCTTAAAATTTATGCATTATTCTTCTTATAAGCACTATTTGTGTGCATTTATATGAATTCATATTTTGATGCACATAAAGAATGCGTCAAAATATTCATATAAGTCTTTTAAAACCCCGTTTAAGATATCAAAATCTATTTTTTATTAGAATCCATGTTGGAATATTGTCTTCTTGCATTAATTATCGCGATTGCATGGTTTTGGATTGATACAATCTCAAAGCGCGAGCTCGCTATTCAACTTGGCAAAAATCTATCCCAACAATTGAGTCTTCAATTCTTAGATGAGACTGTTGCCTGCGAAAAAATTACATTGAAACGTAATGAAAAAGGACAAGTGGCCATATTGAGGTGTTATGAATTTATGGTGAGTAGCTCCACGAACGATCGAATCAAATGTAACCTCTTTCTTTTAGGTAAAGATCTGCACAACTGGCATATTCCACCTTATATTGATACCGACTCTTAAATGTACATAGGTCGATTTGCGCCATCTCCAACAGGTCCAATGCATTTTGGATCACTTGTTACAGCAGTCGCTAGCTATCTTGATGCAAAACATCAGAATGGTCTCTGGAAAATTAGGATAGAAGATCTTGATCAACCAAGAGTTGTTAAACAGAGTGATAAAGCTATTTTAAATACGCTTCACCAACATGGCTTTCAATGGGATGATGAAATCATATATCAAAGTCATCGCATCGATATTTACGAAGAATATGCTTCTCATTTAAATCAAAAAGAAAATACTTATTTTTGCGAATGTAGTAGAAAAGAAATTGCTGATTCAGCGTTAGCAGGTATTGATGGAATGATTTATCCTGGCACTTGCAGAGATAAGAAATTAGATTCGCAATATCATGCTTTAAGAATAAAGGCAGAAGATATTTGTATGGCATTTAAAGATAAGATTCAAGGTGTTATTCAACAAAATATATTAAAAGATTTCGGTGATTTTATTTTAAAAAGATCAGATGGTATTTATGCTTACCAACTTGCAGTTGTGATTGATGATGCATTACAAAATATTAACAATATCGTAAGAGGTGCAGATCTCATTGACTCTACATTAAGGCAGAAATACTTACAAAAAAAATTATCCCTTCCTTCAATTCATTATGCACACATACCTATTGCAACATTAAATCAAAAAAAATTAAGCAAAGAAAATCAATCTACCCCTATAGATCATTCAAACATAAAAGACAATTTGATCGCATGCCTTAAATTTCTCGGGCAAGACTATGAGGTCATTAAAAAAGAAAATACACTTACAAACTTTTGGACCACCGCCATGAAATTATGGGATATCTCGCTTGTGCCTAAAATAAAAACGATAGAAATTTAAATTTTATGCTTAACTCCAAAGACACACTCCATCGATTTATTTTTGAAAATACCGATATTCGCGGTAACTACGTAAAGCTTAATCATACAATTGCAGAAGCAACCCAACATCAAGCACTACCTCAAAACCTTCATAAGGCGTTGGGTGAACTCATGGTAGCAAGCGCCCTTCTTGCCTCTACACTTAAGCTTGACGGCTCGCTAACTCTTCAGATTCAAACCAATGGACCCCTTAAACTATTAATTGCTGAATGTAATGAAAATCATGGCATGCGAGGCGCAGTCAAATGGAGCGGTCCTATCGAATCATCAGTAGCGATTGATCTTATTAAAGAAGGTCACTTCATCATTACTTTAAATCAAAAAAATGCGAAGACACCTTATCAAGGTATAGTGCCTATGGAGGGAAATTCAATTTGCGAGCTGCTTGAAAACTACCTGCTAAGATCAGAGCAAATCCAAACAAAATTATGGATTCATTCTCAAGATAATATTTTCCATGGACTTCTTATCCAAAAGCTTCCATTTAATTCTTCAGTAGAATCAATTGACTCTGATACGATGAAAAATGCTTGGAAAAATGTTGTGACACTTGCGAATAAGTCGTTTAAATTTATTCAACCCGAGATAAAAACTTCTGAGATCCTTCAGGCTATATTTCCTTCAGAAACCATTCGCTTATTCGATCCAAGTTTTCCTAAATTTTCATGTAGCTGTTCTAAAAGAAGCGTAGAGAATATGCTCCGCCTCATTGGAAAAAAAGAATGTGAATCTATTATCGAAGAACAATTATCAATCACGATTCATTGTGATTTCTGCAATGAATGTTACAAATACACCGAAGATGAAGTAAATTTTGTGTTTAATGATTCAGGTGATTCTATTAAACATTAAAATGTTCTTGTCTATATTTTTCATATAAACATATAGACACTGCAGCAGAAACATTTAGCGACTCTATGCCTTTTTCCATAGGTATATAAATTTGATGTGAAGTTAATCCTATTGTCTCTAATTGAAGACCATTACCTTCGTTGCCAAAAATAAATGCAACAGGTCCTTTCAAATCTTCCATGAAAATCGACTTTCCATTAAATGTTGTTGCTAAAATTTTTCCAGTAAATGCTTTTGTAATATCTGAAAAGATCGCCTTCTCAATACATGGAAGATGAAAATGAGCGCCTTGCCCACCTCTTAATACTTTCGGTGACCAAAGGTCGGCGCAATGATCAGACAAATAAACAAGGTCAACGCCTGAAGCACTCGCAGATCTTAATATACTGCCTAAATTACCTGGATCTTGGATATCCTCTAACAACAAAATACAATTCTGTTTTTTTGGTATTTCCAAATGTGGAATGTTTATAGAAGCCAAAATTCCTGTAGGCGATATAACGGGTGCTATTTCAGAAAAAAGGGCTGCTGGAAATTCTAATACTTGTGTATCTTCAGTAAGATAAGATGCAATCTTATCAATATTACCGCCCTCGATTAAAGCGATTGAATCAGGTGAACCGAAGCGCTCAGCATAAGACTCAATAAGATGTATACCATCTAAAATGGTTTGCTGTACTTCGTGACGATAACGAGGCGATTCATTAAGTTTTTTTAAATGTTTAAAATGTTGATTTCCGCGAGATGAAATAATTTGACGTTTCATATCATTCAAATGCTTTCATAGGAGAGATTTTAAATCCTGAAAGTTTTAATTGATTTAATAAGCCATCTTGACCTGCAAGATGAGACGCTCCAACTGCAATAAATAACTGCTTATCTTTTGAAAGCTCTTTAATTCTTGCAACCATTTTTTTATTTCTCTCATCCATAAGTTGAACTTTAATTTTAGCCCACAATGCTTCTGGCATTAATTTACCTGTTAATCGCTCATCGGTATGACGTATCTGATTTACATCAGCTGAAAGATAATCCTTCATAAGTAAATTGTAATCAGACAATTTTTCATTCTCTGTTTTTTTTAGAACTGCTCTTAGCATCATTAATTGCTCTTCTATGGATAAAGAATCCATTGTCGCAAAATGCTCTTGTGATGATTCGATTCCCAAAACTTCTTTATCTAAATCTTCTGCCATGGCCATTAGAAGATAATCTTGATTAAATTCAGTATGAGGCCTTGGTGAATCAAAAATAATAGCCAACAGCCAAGGCTTCATTCTGATGGCATTCTCAAAATACATGACATGAAACTCTGAAAGTTTTTTGACTTGATTTAATTCATTTTCTGTCAAATCAGATATTAGAGAATGATCTTTCATAACCAAATTTTGTGACTGATTATCAGGTGTAATTTCGACAAGCAAGAGATCCGAGGCGCTGACAGATTTTTTTACAATAGGTAGGAACTTAATAATTCTGTTGTCATCAGTATGAATTGTACCGAATAAATAATGTGTTAATCCGTTTGGTGCTTTTAATTTCCAAAACAACCCTCGCTCATTAGCATGAGCTATTGAGAAGATATTTAAGAGTAATATAACTAATATTGAAAAACGTTTCATATCTTAAAAATTAAATAAA
>RHAY01000074.1 GCA_010031285.1 Methylophilaceae bacterium
AATGCAAACCCTTTTTATCAAGAGCTTATTAAAACTACAGGTGAAATGCCAAAATGGAATTTTCATAAGTACTTAATTCTGCCTCAAGGTAAAAAAGTTTATGCGTTTACAAGTGATGTCACGCCTGACTCACCAGAGATTTTAGATAAAATTAAAGCGGAATTAAAATAATACGTTTTAAGTATTGGGCTGACGAATTTTTTGCAAGATAATTGCAGAGAGCTCTTCGACTGAGCGAGTGGTTGAATCAGCCCAAGGAATACCGGCTCTTTTCATAAGGTTTTCACAATCCGTAATTTCTTTTCTGCAGTTCTCAATTGATGCATATGTACTATTTGGTCTTCTTTCACTTCGAAGACTGCTTAGACGATCTGCTTGAATTGTTAATCCGAAAATTTTATCGATATAACCTTCTAAGATAGGCGGTAACGCTTTTCTTTCAAAATCTTCAGGTGTTAAAGGATAGTTTGCTGCTTTAATACCAAATTGCATTGCAAGATAAATGCTTGTAGGCGTTTTACCTGATCTAGATACGCCTACTAAAATCACATTGGCTTGATTTAAACCATTATGTGTCATACCGTCATCGTGACCTAAAGCAAAATTAATTGCTTCCATTCTGTCTGAATAATTAGTGCCAGACATGCTATGCGCAACACCAGGCCGCGTGAGAGGCTCTTCTTTTAATTCGACGCCTAAAGGATCAATGAATGAATCAAAAAGATCAATATAGTAGGCATCAACCTCTTTAAGTTCGGCACGAAGTTTTGGGTTACCGATGGACATAATCACAATTGGTCTTACACCATTTTCCATTTTTGCGTTGACGATACGTTTTTGCGCATCATCCACTTTTGCGTCAGAATCAGTAAATGGAATTCTAATTTGTGTAAATTGCGTATCTGGAAAGTGAGCGAGAAGTTGACCTAATGCTCCAGCAGTAATGCCTGTTCCATCAGAAATAAAGAACGCTGTTCTTTTTTGTTGTGCCATTATTTTTGGCTAATACGCTTCCATGTGCTGATCACAGTATCAGGATTGAGTGACATTGATGAAATACCTTCTTTTACTAACCATTCAGCAAAGTCAGGATGATCTGATGGGCCTTGTCCACAGATGCCAATATATTTTTTTGTTTTCTTGGCTGCAGTAATAGCCATTTGAATAAGTGCTTTCACAGCATCATTTCTTTCATCAAAACCATCTGCCAAAATACCTGAGTCACGATCAGTACCCAGTGTAAGTTGTGTTAAATCATTTGATCCAATCGAAAATCCATCAAAGTATTCAAGAAATGATTCAGCTAAGATTGCATTTGATGGCACTTCACACATCATAATTAAGCGTAGTCCATGATCACCTCGTTTGAGACCGTTAGCCGCCATAATGGCAGTCACTTCTTTTGCTTCGTCTAGGGTTCTAACAAATGGAATCATAATTTCTACATTTGTTAAACCAAAAGTTTCTCTTACTTTTTTCATGGCTTGGCATTCCATGACAAAACATTCTTTAAAGTCTTCTGACATATAACGTGCCGCACCTCTGAAGCCAATCATTGGATTTTCTTCATCAGGTTCGTAAATGTCTCCACCAACTAACTTTTTATATTCATTAGATTTAAAATCAGAAGTTCTTACAATAACTGGTTTTGGGAAAAATGCTGCCGCAATGGTTGCAACACCTTCAGCTACTTTATCAATATAGAATTGTTTTGGGTTCAGATAACCGCGTGCACGGTGTGTAATTTGTTTTTGAATATCTTGTGGCATCGCAGAATAATTTAATATCGCTTTAGGATGAATGCCAATCATATTGTTGATGACAAACTCTAAACGCGCCAAGCCCACGCCATCATTTGGAGTTTGTGCAAACGTAAATGCCATATCAGGATTACCTACATTCATCATGATTTTAACTGGCGGTATTGGAAGGGCGGTTTCTTTTTCTGTATTCACGTCATATTCAAGTGCGCCTTGGAAGACAAGTCCAGTTTCACCCTCTGAACAACAAACAGTAACCATGTCCCCATCTTGTAAAAGTTCAGTGGCGTTGACGCTACCTACAATCGCTGGAATACCAAGTTCTCGTGCAATGATGGCAGCATGACATGTTCGACCACCACGGTTCGTAACAAGTGCTGATGCCCGTTTCATCACAGGCTCCCAATTAGGATCAGTCATATCTGCAACCAATACATCCCCAGGCTGAACTGCATGCATTTCTGAAGGATCTTTTACAACACGAACTGGACCGACGCCAATTTTTTGTGTCACTGCTCGACCGGCGACAATCGCTTTGCCATTTCCTTTTAATTTAAAAACTTCAACTGCATTTTTTGATTGGGATTTAACAGTCTCAGGTCTTGCTTGAAGAATATAAATTTTTCCGTCTAATCCATTTTTGCCCCATTCAATATCCATAGGACATCCGTAGTGTGATTCAATGGTCACAGCATATTGAGCAAGCTCAAGAATATCCTCATCATTTAAGCTAAATGAATCACTTTCTTTAGGATCTACATCAATGGTATGCGTACTTTTCCCAGCTTGTGTAGCATCACTAAACACCATTTTAATTTTTTTGGATCCAATAGATCTTCTGACAATCGCAGGCTTTCCTTCTTTTAGAAGGGGTTTGAAAACGTAAAACTCATCTGGGTTAACGGCGCCTTGAACTACTGTTTCACCTAGACCATAAGAAGCGGTGATAAATACCACATCTTTAAATCCTGATTCAGTGTCAATCGTAAACATAACACCAGAGCAGCCGATGTCACTTCTTACCATTTGTTGGACGCCTGCTGAAATAGCAACATCAGCATGAACAAAACCTTTGTGGACGCGATAAGAAATGGCGCGGTCGTTATAAAGCGATGCAAATACTTCTTTGATGGCATGTTTAATATTTTCAACGCCGTGAATGTTTAGAAAACTTTCTTGTTGACCTGCGAAAGAAGCATCAGGTAAGTCTTCTGCTGTAGCAGAAGATCTCACCGCAAAAGTAGTGCCTTCGGCAGAGTTCTTTGTGAGTCGAGTGTAATTTTCTTCAATAGCTTTTTCTAAGGAAGAGGGGAAGGGCGTATCAATAATCCATTGTCTAATTTTTTTACCACTTACAGCGAGGGCATCCGTATCATCTGTATTTAAAGTTCTTAGTTCATCAGCAATTTTATCGTCGAGTTTATTGTGAGCTAAAAATTCTCTGAATGCCAATGCTGTGGTTGCAAAGCCAGTAGGGACTCTGACGCCCTTTGCTTTGAGTTGAGAAATCATTTCACCTAATGACGCATTCTTTCCTCCCACAGAGCCGACATCTGTATTGCGAAGATTTTCTAATGGAATAACATGTGCTGACATAAGGGCCCTTAGGTTAATGACTTGAAGAACTTAAGAATTCAATCGTTAGTAATGCTGCTTTTAAGTTTAATTGGTTTTCACGAGAAAGATGGTTAACTAAAAATCTTTAAATGTGAGATGCCATAAAAAGACGTCATTTTGCCAAATTAACATCTTATTGTCATCTGAATCCTGAGTCTTATGAATTAGTTAAATTGATGAGGGACGGCGAGATTTGCTTCAATGACTTTAAATAGAAGTTAGATTAAATAAAATTATCCTAATTGTATCTAAAATGTAGTTAAAATTACTTAAAATACGTTAAATATAGATAATTTGCAATTTCATTCATTATTTGAATAATATTGCGACTAAATAAGCTCAAAAAAATACATATCTACCCATAAAACATCTGATGAATCTGCTAGATTGCCTGTCAATTCATATATAATTTCAGATCCGATTTCAAA
>RHAY01000075.1 GCA_010031285.1 Methylophilaceae bacterium
CGACAATTACATTGGTGGAAAATTTGTACCTCCAGTGGATGGTAAATATTTTGAAAATATTTCACCTGTGACAGGTAAAGTATTTTGTGAGGTTGCGCGATCAAATGAAAAAGACGTTAACCTCGCTTTAGATGCTGCGCACGCAGCCAAAGATGGCTGGGCTAAAAAGAGTCCTACTGAACGCGCTAATGTTCTTATGCAAATTGCAGACATTATGGAAAAAAATCTTTCAACGATTGCAATCGCTGAAACTATTGATAATGGTAAGCCACTTCGTGAAACCACCTATGCAGATATTCCTTTAGCGATTGATCACTTCAGATATTTTGCTAGCTGCGTTAGAGCTCAAGAAGGCAGCATTGGTGAGATTGATCACGACACGATGGCCTATCACTTCCATGAGCCTCTTGGTGTTGTCGGACAAATTATTCCGTGGAATTTCCCAATTCTTATGGCGGCTTGGAAGTTAGCGCCTGCAATTGCGGCTGGTAATTGTGTCGTGATTAAACCTGCTGAGCAAACACCTGTGTCTATCATGGTAGTCATTGAACTTGTAGGTCATCTTCTTCCGCCTGGCGTTTTAAATATTATCAATGGTTTCGGATTAGAAGCTGGTAAGCCACTAGCAAGCTCACCTCGTATTGCAAAAATTGCATTTACAGGTGAAACATCAACAGGTCGCTTAATCATGCAATACGCTTCTCAAAATCTTATTCCTGTTACTTTGGAACTTGGTGGTAAATCACCTAACATTTTCTTTGAAGATGTGATGGATAAAGATGACAACTTCTTTGATAAGGCGCTAGAAGGTTTCACATTATTTTCAAACAAGATAATCCACTTGATATGAATACGATGATTGGCGCTCAAGCATCAAGTGAGCAAGTAGAAAAAATTATGTCTTATATCAAGATTGGTCAAGAAGAAGGTGCTCAGCTCCTCATTGGCGGTAATCGCAAAAAATTAACTGGTGACTTAGCAGATGGTTATTATATTGAGCCTACCGTATTTAAAGGTCATAACAAAATGCGAATTTTCCAAGAAGAAATTTTTGGGCCTGTGGTTTCTGTCACTACTTTTAAAGATGAAGCTGAAGCACTCGAAATTGCAAATGACACACTTTATGGTTTAGGTTCAGGTGTATGGTCACGTAATGGCAACCGAGCATTCAGAATGGGTAAAGGCATTCAAGCAGGTCGCGTTTGGACTAATTGCTACCATGCTTATCCTGCTCATGCAGCATTCGGTGGATACAAACAATCAGGTATTGGTCGCGAAACACATAAAATGATGCTTGATCATTACCAACAAACAAAGAATCTTTTAGTTAGCTATAGTGAAAATAAACTTGGCTTCTTTTAAGATTCAATTTAACTAAAACATAAGGCAGGGCTCAAAGCTCTGCCTTTCTTTTTTATGGAAAAAACTTTTACACGTATAGATACAACTGAAGCTGCTAACAAGCTCATTGATTCTTTAAAAGAAAAATATGGTGAAATCATATTTCATCAATCAGGGGGTTGTTGTGATGGAAGTGCTCCTATGTGCTACCCCAAAGGTGAATTTTACTTAGGAGGCTCTGACGTTGAAGTGGGCATTACTCATGGTGTCCATTTCTATATGGGAGCCAGTCAATTCTCCTACTGGGAACATACGCATCTCACCCTTGACGCCATTCCAGGTAATGGCGGTCAATTTTCGCTTGAAAATGGGACTGGTATGCGTTTTATCATTCGATCTCGTTTGTATAGCGATGAAGAATGGGCTTATTTAAGTAGACACCCCGTGAAACAGTGTGGGTAAAAGACCTTCCCTTAGGTTAAAATAATCACTGGCGGGCCTCCCCGCATTGTAATTTAGCCAACCTGGTCAGGTGCGGAAGCAAGCAGCCACAACTAAAGAAACAAGTCACTTGATCAAAAAAGACTTCATCATGCTTATCTTTTTACAGGCACCCGTGGTGTTGGTAAAACTACATTAGCGCGTATTCTTGCAAAATCTCTTAATTGTGAAAAAGGCATCAGTTCATCGCCTTGTGGCATTTGTGCGGCATGTTCAGAAATAGATCAGGGTCGCTACGTAGACTTAATTGAGGTCGATGCGGCATCCAATACCCAAGTGGATAATATGCGCGATCTTTTAGATAATGCGCAGTACGCTCCCACACAAGGACAATTTAAGATTTATATCATTGATGAAGTGCATATGCTTTCAAAAAGTGCATTTAATGCAATGTTAAAAACGTTGGAAGAACCACCAGAACACGTCAAATTTATCTTAGCAACGACTGATCCCCAAAAAGTGCCAGTCACTGTTTTATCGAGATGCTTACAATTTAATTTAAAACAAATGCCTTCTCTATCTATTTCAGAATATTTGGAAAAAATACTAAAAGAAGAAGGTATCGCCTATGAAATCAATGCGCTCTATCACATTGCAAAATCAGCCAATGGAAGTATGCGTGATGCATTATCAATTCTCGATCAAGGTATCGCTTATTGCGGGGGCACCATTGAAGAAACTACGATCAAGCAAATGCTTGGTGCTATTGACCAATCATACTTATTTAACTTAATTCATGCAGTCATTGAGCAAGATGGCAATAAAGTTCTTGAGATTGCGAAAGAAATGAATGAAAGAAATCTTTCGTTTGATGCAGCGCTTAATGATCTTGCTAACCTTATTCAAACAATTAGCGTGGCTCAAGCTATCCCAGACGCTTTAGAGGCGTCTTATCTTGATCGCGATCAAGTCATTACATTAACAAAACAAATAAGTGCGGAACAATTGCAACTTCTTTATCAAATTGCCATATTAGGTCGACGAGATCTTTATTTAGCGCCTGAAGAGTTTGCTGGATTTACAATGACACTTTTAAGAATGCTTTCTTTTGCACCTCAAGAAGCGATCGCTTCAAAAGTGATATCGCCACAAAAAAAAGAAATTCCAATTAATGTAATAAAGCCTGAAATAATTTCAAAGCCCAACCAAGTGTCACCTGATGCGCTTGAGATTAAAAAAAAAATTGAAGTCATAGATGAAATTAAAGATGAAGAAACAAAAGAAACTCTGATATTCAATGGAAATTGGCGTGAGCTTGTAGATCAATTGAAATTAGGTTTAGTGAAAGCGCTTGCGCAACAATCAGAACTTGTAAGTTTTAAAAATAATGAAATGATTTTATCTATCGCAGATGAACATAAACATCTACTTAATGAAACTTACCAAAAAAAATTAGAATCTAGTTTGTCTGAGCATTTTAATCAACGTATCAAACTTGTGATCTTGCAAAAAGGTGCAAATAATTCACCCCTCAAACAAAAACAAGAAGAACGTTCAACACTTATGAAAGATACAGAAGAAGCTATACTTCAAGATCAATTTGTTCAATCATTACTTACAGAATTTAATGCTGAAATTATTCCATCCAGCATTAAACCTAATCAATCTTTATAAGGAGTCGTCATATGATGAAAGGTGGCATGGGTAATTTAATGAAGCAAGCACAAATGATGCAAGCCAATATGCAAAAAGTACAGGATGAACTTGGGCAGATTGATGTAGAAGGTATCGCTAGCAACGGGCTTGTTAAAATCGCTATCTCTTGCAAACATCAAATTAAAAAGATTTCTATTGATCCTTCTGTGATGAATGATCACGAAATGTTAGAAGATCTCTTAATTGTCGCTTTTAAAGATGCATTACAAAAAATCGAACAAACAACTAATGCCAAGATGGGCACTATGTTACCACCT
>RHAY01000076.1 GCA_010031285.1 Methylophilaceae bacterium
TTTGAATTGCCTACAGAAATCAGGGGTTTCATCGCCATGAAACTGCAAAATATTTACTAATCCTGATTGAATAGCTTCTTTAATATAAGTAGGGTCTGCATTCACAAAAAGGCCTACTTTAGATACAAATGGTGGGAGCTCTTTAGCAAGATCTTTAAATCTATTTAAAGGAATATAACGTGGGCTTTCTTTATAAAAGACAAAACCAAGCGCATCACATCCTGCATGAATCGCTGCTTTTGCATCTTCTAGACGCGTAATGCCACAAATTTTAGTACGTGTTCTCAATATGAAATCAATTCGAGTTGAAAGATAGTCATTATAAGGATTAACGATCTTGGCTTACATGATTATTATCAAAAATATTGACAGTTCGATGCATAAAAGGAAATGCGTAGCGAGCATCATAGTCAACACCAGACAAATAAAGACCGTGAGGAGAAAATGTCGGGGGTGATTTCGTTCTGTCTTTTGATAACAACAGCTCTTTAATATATTCACTTGGGTAATTGCCCTTACCAATATAGAGAATAGCTCCCATCATATTTCTTATTTGATGATGTAAAAAACCATTTGCTGAAAACTTAAAGAGATAAAACGGATGGTAATTTTCAATAGATGTATGAGTGATCGTTCTCACCGGACTTTTAGCTTGGCATTCTGAAGATCGAAATGCACTAAAATCATGCTCACCTTTAAAATATTGAAGTGCTTCTTTCATCCTATTAAAATCAAGCTCATCGTGAATCCACCCTGCTTTATTAGCCCATAAAGCAGATGGGAAAGAGGCGTTATAAACTATATATTCATAATGGCGTTGGGTCGCTGAATAACGGGCATGAAAAGTATCATCAACTTCTTTTGCCCATAACACGCGAATAGTAACTGGCAAAAAAGCATTGACGCCTCTTACCCAGGCTGTCAAAGGTCTTTCAATTTTAGTTTCAAAATGAATGATCTGAATAAGCGCATGAACCCCTGTATCAGTGCGGCCTGATGCGAAAGTGTCTAATTTCTCCAAAGCAATACTTTCAAGTGCTTTTTCAATTTCACCCTGAATAGAATCTACATCATTCTGCTTTTGCCATCCAGAATAATTGGATCCATCATATTCAATACATAAAGCAATTTTCATAAAGACTTATAGGTAAAAAATAAAAAGAAAAGTGACGGATACCATTAAAAAAATCAGAAACAAAGATGAACTATTAATACTCTCCTCTTTAATTTCAATATAAGTATGTTTCCTATGAGCTTTATTGCTTGAATATAAAAGCAATGAAGATAAATCATTAAAATTAAAACGCAATCTACGTTTTGATTGGAAAGTTTTCACATATTCCATAGTCAAATAAAGACGCACAGCAAAACTTTTTGCATCTATGCCCAGTGGCTTTAATGGCTTAAAAATTAGATAGAAAGTTTCAATTAACGTTTGGTAACTCATGAGAGAGATCATCATCGTAATAATAGCGACTGAATTAATAAGACGCATAATTTGAGTGATGCCTAATATAAGACCTTCATAAGAAGGTGAAAAATAAGGCCAAACAACTATATATTCACCCGGCGTATTAAAGACATAAAGCAAAAAAGTAATAATGAGAAAAAACTTTAGTCTAAAAATAAGCTTAGGAATTGAGAGCTTTATAAAAAAAGAAGTGGTTAAGATAAAAAAAAACAAAAAAAGATTAAAGTGAAAATTGTATTTATTGATCAACAATAAGGCACACAAAACCCCTACTAATTTCACTAATGCATGCACGATTTTAATCGCCAATCCTCTAATCAAGATGGGTGGACTTTTGATCTTTATCTGATAAATTAATTTCAATACCTGACAAATCAATATCTTCGATTACACCCTCTTCTTTATTTAATGAAGCTTCCGGTTTATCTTCGCCCTTATTCATAGAATCAATAAGTTCTTTTTGCTCTTGCTGTCTTTTAATTTTAAGAAAAAAAAGCATGATTAAAATTGCAAAAAGAACTCCTAAGAAGATAAATAACCCGCTAGATGATGAAACAGTTGAAGCCTCCTTATCTGAAGCTAGTTGTGCATTTGCTTTTTCATCGATAGGCCCATCTGAGATAGAGGATTTAAAAGAGCTGTCTACGAGGTGCTGGTGCTGGTGTTGCTGACTGAGTCTCAATAACAGTAGCCGGTGTGGATAATGTTTCAGATTTAGGTGCACTTATTCTAGGGCTATCTGCAACAGCTGCTGCAGCTTTTGTACTAAATTTATTCCATTGCGCAGATTGAATTTTAATTTCAGCGATTGCTTTAGCATGACTTAAATTCATAAAATCATCTTTTGTCGGCAAAACGATCTTTTGTCCAACTTCTAAACCATTAATATTTTTATTCGTAAAAGCCAGCTCATTAAGATTGAAAATACCTATCACCATCTGCTCAGTAGTAATGCCTGGTATTTTATTTTCACGGGCAATTTTATAAATAGTATCCGTCGGTTTAACTGTAATCGATTTTGAAGGAAGATCGGATGATTTATTTTTTTCTAGAGATTTAAGATTATTTTTAGTATCTTTTTCAAGAATAACTTTATTTTTATCAGCACTCTCCCTCACTTCCTTCTTTTCATTCATCGGAAGTGGCTCTGTCTTATCGACAGCAACGATCTTTTCTTGTTGAATGATAGGGGTTTCTGGCGGGTCAAGAAGTACCGTATATTCACGGTAATTTCTTCCTTTAGCAGAATCTACTTGTATAAGTAAATCTAAAAATGGATCTGGTACAGGCTGAACACTTTTCAATTTTAAAACATTAAGCCCTTTTTCATTTTTTTGTAATTCAACTGAGATATTGTTATGAATAGCAAGTCGCTCAATACCCTGCGATTCATAATTTTCTTTTGAAGCTAAAGATGCTTGAAGTTTTGATGTATCTTCCCCTGGCGTCAGCATCAATTCAATTTCGGCATTTAATGGCTGGCCTTGCGATGATATCACTACAATTTTGCCTAATTGCAACGCATTACCTATCAACGGGAATAAGAGTGCGCATAATAAAAATAATTTTTTAATTTGTTGGCTCATAAATTTCATTTGATAGATTTAATAAGTATTCTTAAAACGCGTCTTAGCGGTTCTGCAGCACCCCAGAGCAATTGATCGCCCACTGTGAAAGCTGAAATGTATTCAGGCCCCATATTGAGTTTTCGAATTCTGCCCACAGGAATAGAAAGCTTGCCTGAAACTGCTGCCGGACTTAATTCTTTCATTGAAATTTCACGTTCATTAGGGATGAATTTAACCCATGCATTTGCATTGCTTATGGTTTCATTAATTTCCTCTAAAGAAATATTCCTTTTTAACTTAATAGTTAAAGCCTGACTATGGCAGCGCATTGCGCCGATGCGAACACACAACCCTTCTATGACGATAGGATTGCTTTCTTTTCCAAGAATCTTATTGGTTTCAGCAGAGCCCTTCCACTCTTCTTTACTTTGGCCATTTTTTAAATCTTTATCAATCCAAGGTATTAAACTGCCTGCTAAAGGTACGCCAAAGTTATCGATTGGAAAATCCTGAGATTTAAGCGTAGACGAAACATTGCGATCAATATCTAAAATAGATGTTTTAGGATCTTCAATTAAATCTTTTGCGTGATTGTAAACAACGCCCATTTGAGAAATAAGCTCTCTCATATTCTGAGCTCCAGCGCCACTAGCTGCTTGATAAGTCATTGATGAAACCCATTCAACGAGATCTTTCTTAAAA
>RHAY01000077.1 GCA_010031285.1 Methylophilaceae bacterium
AATTCAATTATGGAAAGTCTCTTTAAATCAGTCGCAATTATCGGAAAATATGCGAGCGGAAGCGAATCTTCTGACATCGAGTCTCAGCTTTTAGAGCTCGCCCAATATTTAACAAGAAAGCACATCAATATCTTTATTGAGGCTAAAACACATCAATCCGGAAAGTTTCAGGCATTTAAATCGATTACATTAGAAGAGATTGGAATAAAAACAGATCTTGCGATCGTCGTCGGTGGCGATGGCACGATGCTCGGTGTTGCAAGATCTCTTGTGAATTTTGATATTCCTTTGATAGGTGTCAATCAAGGGCGTTTTGGATTTTTAGCAGATTTAAATACAAGCAATATGTTGGAGTCTATTGATGAAATATTTCAAGGCTCATCTTATAAAGATAAAAGAATGCTTTTGCAGTCTAAAATCTTTAGAGGTTCAAAATGCATTCACGAGTCATTAGCGCTTAACGATGTCGTCGTTCGAAGTGGTTCTCGTTTGATTGAACTGGAAGTATCGATCAATGGCCGATTTGTGCACAAACAAAGATCCGATGGTCTTGTCGTCACCACACCCACAGGTACGACTGCTTATGCGCTCTCCGCAGGCGGCCCCATTCTTCATCCTGAATTAGAAGCTATTTCGATTGTGCCGATTAGTCCTCATACATTAAGTAATCGTCCTATCGCTGTGAGCAGTCAAAGTTTGATTGAAATTCATGTAGTCAGTATGGATGAATCTTATTTAAGTATTGATGGACAACTTAAAGTGCCTCTCGAACTTCATGATCGTGTTGAAATTAAACGCGCAGAAAAAATGATTACGCTCCTTCATCCAAAAGATTATTGTTATTTTGAGATGTTAAGAAAAAAATTAAACTGGGGTTAAAGAAGCGCTATGTTACTTAATTTATCTATCCTTGATTTTGTCATTGTCGACAAGATGAGTTTGGATTTTAAATCTGGTTTTTCAGCTTTAACAGGTGAGACAGGCGCTGGAAAATCAATTCTCATTGACGCCTTGTCGCTAGCTTTAGGTCAGCGTAGTGAAGGAGGGGTAGTGCGTCTTCATCAAGATAAGGCGGATATCAGCGCTATCTTTGATATTAAGAATAATCAGGAAGTGATCGACTGGCTAAAAGAAAACGAACTTGAATCTGATAGTCATGAACTCATTTTAAGAAGAGTAATTCATGCTGATGGGAAATCAAGAGCTTTTATTAATGGCAAAGTAGCAACGCTTCAACAGTTAAAAGAATTGGGCGAGTCACTCGTTGATATCTATAGTCAAAACTCTCATCATTCACTTTTAAAATTAAGTGCACAAAGACAAATTTTAGATGACTTTGGTGGACATTCAGATTTAGCCTTCAAAACCCATAATCTTCATCAAGTATGGCATAAGCTTTATCAGCAAAAAATTGAATACGAAAAAAATGCACAAATTTATAGCGATGAACTTGCAGAGTTAAGAGATAAATTAAGAGAGCTAAAACAACTTTCATTTACTTTGAGTGATTGGGAAGCTCTGCAACAAGACCACACTATGATGTCTCATGGACATGAACTCATCGAAGATATTAATTTTTGTATTGAAGTTTTAGAAAAAGATGAAACGGCGATTTCAGATAGACTTCATTTGGTACAACAAAAAATTTCTCATTCCATGACTATTGATGAGAAATTAAAAGAATCTTCTGAGCTTATTGACTCTATTAATATTCAATTAGAAGAACTTCTACGCTCATTAAATCGATATTTACAAAAAGTTGATTTGGATCCAGAAAGGTTAAAAGACATTGAGGCGCGAATGCTAGCGATTCACAACTTTGGTAGAAAACACCGTATTAAGCCTGAAGAATTTGAATCAACCCTTGTTGCTTGGCAAGCAAGAAATGATGAGCTTGAGTCTTTCCAATCAGACGATGGAATTGATGCAAAAGAAAAAGCAGCGCTCAAAGCATTTCTTGAAAGCGCACAATTATTAACTCAGGCTAGAAAAACTGCAGCAGAGACATTAAGTCAAAATATCACTAAAGCAATGCAAAAATTATCTTTTAGTCATGGACGCTTTGAAGTGAAACTCACACCCCAAGACCCAAGTGCGCATGGCCTCGAGCATATTGAATTTCTTGTGGCACCTCATTTAGGAGCTGAGCCAAGACCTATTCACAAAGCGGCATCTGGAGGCGAACTTTCTCGCTTAAGTCTCGCCATTCGAGTTGCATCCATATCAAAAGCAAATGTGCCTTGTATGATTTTTGATGAAGTAGATGTAGGTATTGGAGGTAGTGTCGCTGAAATTGTAGGTAAGCTTTTAAAAGAATTAGGTAATCATGATCAAAGACAAGTATTGGTCATTACTCACTTACCGCAGGTTGCATCATTAGCTATTCATCATTACAAAGTATCCAAAACACAAGAAAACAATCAGACCCTCAGTCATATTCATTTAATGGATGACAAGATGCGTGTTGATGAGATAGCACGTATGTTAGGTGGTATATCGATTACCGACACCACTCGGGAACATGCGAAGGAAATGTTACAGATTTAAACTTTGTTGGGGCAAGGTGTTTTAGTACATTCAGCATAGATATAAAGTGAATGTTCTTGGATGACAAATCCTTTTTTACTTGCAATGATTTTCTGTCTTTTTTCAATTTCATCATCACAAAATTCTTCAACATGACCACATTGCATACACACGATATGATCGTGATGTTGAGAGTCACTTAATTCAAATACAGCCTTATCACTTTCAAAATGATGGCGTATTAAAAGACCTGCTTGTTCAAATTGAGTGAGTACACGATAAACTGTTGCAAGACCTACATCTTCGCCAGATTTAATTAAAAGCTTATACACATCTTCCGCTGAAAGATGTTTTGCATCACTGTGCTCAAAGAGACTTAAGATTTTAAGTCGGGGAAGCGTTGCCTTAAGCCCTGATTTTTTTAAATCTTTATGATCTTGCGCCATCGCATCACCTTAAAAAGTGCCTCATGAAACATTTTGAATACTGTCTAGCATGTTATATTAATACGCATTATGTTTAAAGTTATAAAAATGCGCATATTCCTTCTTGTTTTTAGCCTTTTAATGACTGCCTGCTCTTCTTCATTACCCTCTATTAAGCCCTATAAAATGCCCATTCAACAAGGCAATTTAGTCACTTCGAAAATGATGATGCAATTAAAGCCAGGCATGACAAAAACCCAAGTGCGCTTTGTTATGGGCACACCATTAATTTCTGATAGCTTTCATAAAGATCAATGGGATTATTTTTATCAAATGGAAAAAGATGGCACGATCATTGAAAAAAGAAGAGTAACTTTGATGTTTGAAAAAGATTTACTCGCCAAGGTCAAAGGTGATGTCATTCCCGCCTCTCAAAATACGAAAGAGGTACGTCAAGAAATCATTCCTCAAAAAAATAATGAGGCCAATCAAAAACCAGTTCAAAAAGAAAAAAGCATGCTCGACCGTTTAAAATTTTGGGAAGATGATGAAGAGAAACCTGCGCCAAAAATAGCCCCATCTAAAAAAGAAGTGCCGGTAGAAGAAAGAAAAATTGTGACACCTAAAAAAGATATACCTGAACCCGTTAAAGCAGT
>RHAY01000078.1 GCA_010031285.1 Methylophilaceae bacterium
AAACTTTCATAAAGAGGACCGCTACAATTTTTGTCGGGATCCTCTTCGTTTCGTCTTTCATGGACAAGTAGATGCTTTAAAAGATCCTAATGATAATTTATTAAAATCACTCTTACTTGATATTAATGAAGCAGATATTTCAGAACGCATGCAAAGTCGATTAGTCAATGGTGTTCAATCATCGGGTAATCTTTTTAAACGTAAAGATTCTTCATTTAAAAGATTGGCACAAGAGATTACATTACTTATAAAAAAATATTTCGATTGCTATAAAAATGAAGACTCTATGTTTATTAAAGCATTTCCAAAAAATATTGAGTTCAGTAGTTCTTGGTTTGTCAAAATGCAGACTGGCGGGCATTTGAGCTCGCATATTCATGAAGAGGGATGGATTAGCGGAGCTGTTTATCTAGCTATTCCTAAGGAAAAAAAACATCCTGATGAAGGCGGTATTGAATTAAGTATTGATGGGGATGATTATCCAAGAATGCACGATGAATTTGAAAAAAAATTATATCTTCCTCAAGTAGGTGATGTAGTTTTCTTTCCCTCTTCCGTATTTCATCGAACGATACCTTTCAGTTCAAATGAAGAGAGAATCTGTATCGCTTTTGATTTAAAGCCTGCAAGCGTTTAACGCTGTTGCAATCTTAAAGACATTTTTCGTAAAAACTTCATCGCCACTTTAGGTTCGTCAGCTAACATCATTTCAAGATGTACCTTTGGAATTGAAATAATTTCTGATTCATTCGAATTCGATATGGCTGAAGCAATTGTTGGCGTCTCATTTAATACCGCCATCTCACCAAAGTATTCATGTGCTTTTAAAGAGCGAATCACTCGACTATCTTGAACGAGATTAACAGAGCCTTGAACAATATAATACACATTATGTTCGCGATTACCTTGCTCAAAAATTATTTCACTTTTCTTATAAACTTTTCCATAGCGTGAAGCAAGATAATGAATAAAAGAACTTGAAAGAGGAATGGAATCATCAAATAATTTTTTTAATAACAACATATCTTTTTTATGAAGTGTTGCCATAAGCTCTACACCGAGTAAATAAGATGCGATATTGAGATAAAGCCAAATAAGTGAAATAAAAAGATTTCGCATGCCACCAAAAAATGTGCCGTAGGATTGACTCAATGATAAAAAGATATCGAATGTTGATCTAAGTAAAAGCCATAAAAAAGCAGTAAGAAGAGAGCCTAAAATAATATGTTTTACATTTACTTTAATTGGAAAAAAGAATCGATTAAAAAGTGCTAAAGACAATACGACAAATGAAAATGAACTCACAAGATAAATCATTTGTGAATTTACAAAACTTAAATACTCACCAAAGAAGATGGCAGCTTTTTGAAAGATCATTCCGGATAAAGTAAAAAAGAAAAAAAGTAAGAGGATGCCAATGATTGCCAAGATGTCTCGAACCTTACTTTTTAGAAATGATGGATCCTCTTCAGTCGCTGAAATAATGAGAAGGCTCGCTCGAAGTGAGCTTGTGAGCGGTGTGGCGGCCCATAATAAAATTAAAGTACCTAAGATTCCCCAGGCTTTTGTATGGCTCGATACCTTATAAACCTCAAGCATAATTTTTTTACTTATTTGCGGTAATAAATCACTTGTAAGGAGTGCTAATTTTCCTAATGCAAATTCAGAATTTACTAACCAATGACTTAAGAAAAAGAAAATAAGAAGAATCATTGGAATGAGCGCAAAGAGAGAAAAAAAAGATAGCGATGCTGTTAAACCAAAAACATTATGTCGCTTACATCCTGCAAATGTTTCTTTGATCATAAAAATAGGAAGCGACTCATCTTTTTTTTGATAAAGATTTTTAAAAAGAGGATGCCATTTAATCATTATGATAATGTTCTATAGTGATTGGTGGCTTTAATGAGTTCGCTTGTCATCGAAGGCTCTGACGCTGAGTGGCCTGCATCAGGCACCATAATGAAATTAGCATGCGGCATGTGCTGATGAAGTTCATATGCTGTGATAGGCGGGCATACCATATCGTAACGACCCTGAATAATCGTTGTAGGAATTTCTTTTAATTTTTTAACTTCTTCTAATATTTTTTTGCCATCAATAAAACATTTATCTTTGATGTAATGAAGTTGAACGCGTGCACGTGCAATTTCATTCTGAATATCTTCATCTGATAGTGTTTTATTTTCCTCTGTCTGTGGTAACAATTTTAGAAGCCCGCCTTCAAAACGATTCCATGTAATAGATGCTGGCGCGCTGATTTTTATATTAGAAGAGAACACGAGCTCACTGTAACTTTCAATAAGATTTTTTCGTTTATCTTCAGGTAAGAAATTAAGAAGTGTTTGGTGGGCTTCTGGAAAAAAAGATTTAACTTCATCTAGGAACCAATCAAGTTCAGTTTTGCGACTTAAGAAAATGCCTCGCAAAATAAGTGCTTTGATAGTTTTAGGGTATTGAGTTGCATAAGCCAATGCTAAAGCGCTTCCCCAAGAGCCTCCAAAAATAATCCACTGTTTAATACAAAGATGTTCACGAATCGCTTCCATGTCTGAAATGAGATCTGCAGTGGTATTTTTATTCGTTTCACCGAGAGGCTTACTTTGTCCACAGCCTCTTTGATCGAAAAGGATAATTTGATAGTGTTTTGGATCAAAAAATTGTCTTTGTTTGGGATTAGTGCCACCCCCAGGCCCGCCATGTAGAAAAATAATAGGTTTTCCATGAGGATTTCCTGAAAGTTCGACATAAATTTCATGCCCATGAGGCCTCTTTATCCATGTGGCATGATAGGGTGAAATCTCTGGATATAAGGTATATGGAGGTTCAGTTGGCATAGAAAATGTTTAGCTTTCTTATTGATTTTATTAGATATTTTAACAAATTTAAGAAAGTTCAGTAATAATTAAAATTTAGACTTAAAAAAATGTTAACAAATTGTAACGAAATTGTTGCAATTCGAAAAAAAGAGGCATATATTGCTATTCAAGCATAAGTGAAATTGTGCTGAAAGTAAGCCTTCGAATTACCTTCGAGTCTTAAAGTGAAACACTTTAAAATTTAAAGTGACTAGAAAGTTTACTTCTTTTTAAAACCCTTAGTAATAACTATGGAGATTTATATGAAACTTAATAAAATCAAGTTAGCTCTTGGTTTAGTAGCTGGTCTTTCAGTGGCAATGCCAATGATTGCTTCAGCAGCTGCTGATCAAGAAAAAGCAATTGCTAATGCTGATAACTGGGCAGCACCACGTGGTGACTACACAAATCAAGCACATAGCAAATTAACACAAATCAATCAAGGTAACGTAAAAAACCTTAAAGCAGCGTGGACATTCGCTACCGGTGTAAACCGTGGTCACGAAGGTGCTCCTCTTGTTATTGGTAACATGATGTATGTTCATACAGCATTCCCAAATAACATCTACGCGCTTGACTTAAACGACAATCAAAAAATCGTTTGGTCTTACTTCCCAAAACAAGATCCATCAGTTCAAGCAGTTCTCTGCTGTGACAACGTTTCACGTGGTCTTGGTTATGG
>RHAY01000079.1 GCA_010031285.1 Methylophilaceae bacterium
CCATGGGAGCGACTACGAGATTATTTTTAATGGAAATGGAACCTATTTGCACTGTCTTAATATTTACTTAGGGAAAGTTGCCTATTTTATAGGCAAATGACTTTTTATAAAAGTGAAGACTTCAAATTACTTATGCCATGCATAGCCTAAATTCGTTATTTTGACTTGTATTTCTAATATGGCTTCGTTAACTAATTTTGATGGGCCTTTAACGCCAAGCTCTATAGTCTTTACTGGGGTTAATTTTGGCAGACTAAAAAGTTTAATTTCTGGATATTTTTTTACAATTTCATTCATTAAATCAATTAATTTACTTTCACTCACATCATTAATCCAAATTGAAGCTTCGACGAAATCATTTTGATTTAATAATTCCTGGTAGTGCGTATTAAGAACCCATTCAACCATCGGCCATGCCATTTCTGGAAAGCCCGGCAAAAAATGATGATTCTTAATTTTAAATCCAGGTATTTTATTAATTTCATTTGGAATTAATAATGCGTTTTGTGGAATATCTGCCATTAATACCCTTTTAGGATAAGCTCCTTCACCAAACTGTTCTTCAATGAGCATTACGGCTTCATTATTTCTCGTTAATTGAAGATCAAAAGCTTTGGCTGCAGCTTGTCTTGTAAAGTCATCTGGAGTTGCACCAATACCTCCAAAAGAGAAAACCAATGTATTCGGTTTTATGGATTCTTTAATAGATTGAATAATCTCTTTCGAATCATCTTGAATATATTTCACCCAAGACAAAGAAAGCCCATATTTTTTTAACGTTTTTTTTAAATATTCGAAATGTTTATCTTGTCTTTTGCCAGATAAAATTTCATCGCCGATAATCAAAGCGCCAAATTCCATTTTAATGTGCCGCATCCCAGTTAAGTCCAACACCAATATCGACGATAAGAGGAATATCTAGTTTTGCAACACCCTCCATTAAGCGAGGTAATTCTTTTTGTAATATTTCAATTTCATTTTGGGGTACTTCAAATACAAGCTCATCGTGTACTTGCATAATCATTTTTGTTTTTAAATGTACATTTTTAGAAAGCCATTGATCAACGGCAATCATTGCTAATTTAATGAGGTCGGCTGCAGTACCTTGCATAGGCGCATTGATTGCCGCTCTCTCAGCCGCAGCTCTTCTAATACCATTTGAACCATTAATTTCTGGAATCCATAATCGCCTTCCAAAAAATGTTTCTACATAACCTTTATCTTTAGCAAATAATTTTGCATCTTCCATGTATTTTTTAACACCAGGATATCGGGCAAAATAAGTTTCTATATAATTTGAGGCGGCGCTGCGTTCAATACCCAGTGATTTCGATAAACCAAAAACACTCATTCCATAAATCAAACCAAAATTAATGACTTTGGCATAACGCCTTTGTTCCTGTGAGACACTATTAAGATCACATCCAAAGATTTCAGCTGCTGTGGATTTATGAATATCTTCATTGTTCTTGAATGCATCAAGCAGTCTTATATCTTGAGATAAGTGAGCCATAATTCTTAGTTCGATTTGTGAGTAGTCTGCAGATAAAATAGATGACCCCTCGTTTGCAATAAATGCTTCTCTTATTTTTCTACCCTCTAATGTTCTGATAGGGATATTTTGTAAATTAGGATCTGAACTTGCAAGACGTCCTGTAATTGCGACCGCTTGGTTGTAGCTGGTATGAATACGTCCAGAATTAGGATTAATCATTTTTGGAAGTTTATCTGTGTAAGTTGATTTAAGTTTAGATAAACTTCGATGTTCAAGTAGTAGTTTAGGTAAAGGATAATCAAGAGCTAATTCTTGCAAGACATCTTCATCGGTAGAGTGTGCTCCCGAAGGTGTTTTTTTCAAAGACTTTATACCTAATTTGTTAAATAAAATATCTTGTAACTGTTTGGGTGATGCGAGGTTAAAAGGTTGCCCCGCTAATTGATAAGCTTCTTCTTCAAGTAGCAGAATTTTTTTACCAATTTCATGGCTTTGTTCATTCAATTTTTTTTCATCTATAAGCACACCATTTCTTTCAATCTTTAAAAGAACTTCAGCTATGGGCATTTCAATATCTTCATAAATGAATTTTAGTGGCGCATCATTTTCAATCGCAGGATTAAAAAATTGATTTAATTGCAATGTAATGTCGGCATCTTCACACGAATAATGAGAAGCCACATCAATATCAACTTCATTAAATTTCAGTTGATTTACTCCTTTGCCCGCAACTTCTTCATAACTTATGCAGGTATGACCTAAATGTCTAAGGCTTAAATTATCCATGCCATGACTTTGATGACTTTCTGTTACATAGCTTTGCAGCATCGTATCGTGCTTAATACCTTTAAGATGTATATTATGATTTAAAAAAACATGCGCATCATATTTTATGTTTTGCCCAATTTTTTCTATTTTTTCATCTTCTAATATAGGCTTTAGTAAATCCAATACAGCATTGAGAGAAAACTGTTGAGGTACGCCAGGATAATCATGCGATAAAGGAATGTAAGCGGCTTCCCCTGGAGTCACTGACATTGATATACCTACAATTTTTGCTTGCATTGGGTCGAGTGAATTTGTCTCCGTATCGATACATACACATTTTTTTTCTTTAATTTTTTCTAGCCATATATGCAACAAAGTTTCTTCAAATATTGTGTCGTATTTAATTTTAGAAATAAAATGACTTGGCGATTGAATAGAAACTTTTTCTTCGCTATTTTTATTTGGAGAAATTACTTGAGGACTACCTTCTTTTATTTCATTAAGCCAATTCTTAAACTCAAACCGTTGGTATAAGTTTTCTAACGCGGATGTGTCTTGTTCTTTAGGTTTTAAGTTGTTCCAATTTTTATCGATATCTAAATCACATCGAATTGTTATAAGATCTTTAGCTTTAGGAATCCAATTGAGTGCTTTTCTTAAGTTTTCACCCACTACCCCTGAGAATTGAGAAGCATGAGTGATGATATTGTCGAGCGTTTGATATTCATTAAGCCATTTCAATGCAGTTTTTGGACCTACTTTTTCAACACCGGGTACATTGTCTGATGTATCTCCAATAAGCGTTAGATAATCAATAATTTGGCTCGGCATTAATCCAAATTTATTTTTGACGCCTTCGATATCGAGTTTTTCATTCGTCATCGTATTAATTAAAGTGACATGATCATTTACAAGCTGAGCTAAATCTTTGTCGCCTGTAGAAACAATGACATTAAATTGATGTTGGGTAGCTTCTTTGCATAACGTGCCAATTACATCATCGGCCTCAACACCTTCTTGAATAATAATAGGCCAGCCCATCGCAGTAATTGCTTCATGGAGTGGTTGGATTTGAGCTCTTAAGTCATCAGGCATCGCTGAGCGATTAGCCTTATACTCGGGGTAAAGATCATTTCTGAAAGTTTTTCCTTTTGCAT
>RHAY01000080.1 GCA_010031285.1 Methylophilaceae bacterium
CGTCAGTTTTTTTTTCGAAAAAAACTACCCCTATTAGCTTAAATTTAAAATTCAGCCCAAAAAAATTGCCATGTTAGTTAACGAAAATCATCATCAATTTGGCAAACAAAAAGAAGGAAATGTCATAGGCTTTGATTTTGGACAAAAGCGCATAGGTGTTGCAGTTGGAAACAATATATCCAAGACAGCTCAGGCTTTAATCACCATTGACTCTGTATCAAACCATCAAAAATTTGAAGCTATTCAAAAAATTATAGAAGAGTGGCAACCCATCTCTATCGTGGTTGGGATTCCATTTAATGTAGATGGCTCTGAACATAAGGTCACTAATCTATCTAAAAAATTTGCTAAAAAGCTAGAACAAAAATATTCCTTACCCACTCATCTTATTGACGAACGCTACACTTCAATTGAAGCGAGCCATGAAATTAAAGATAAAAAAATTGATTTAAAGAAAAAGAAAATGTTAATTGATCAGATAGCTGCAAAAATTATTTTACAATCTTATCTTGATCAAATTTAATTTAAAAAATGACACTACCTAACGCAGAAAAACTTGTAGAAACCTTAAAAAATAAAATCAATGAAATTATTGATGAAAAGACTGTTCTGATTGGCGTTCAGCGTGGCGGAGATCTCATTCTTCAAAAAATTTTACCTAGTTTGAAAAATACTGTTGCAACGGGTTCAATTGATACATCGTTCTATAGGGACGATTTTTCAAGTCGTGGTTTAAAAGTTAAAAATAAGCCCTCAAAAATTGATACAGAAATTAATGATAAGCATATTATTCTTATCGACGACGTATTTTCTACCGGAAGAACTGTTCGTGCTGCTATGAATGAAATTTTTGATTATGGAAGGCCTTCAAAAATTACATTAGCTGTTTTAGTGGATCGTAATGAGCAAGAGCTTCCGATTGCCCCACAGATTTATATTGAAAAAATTAGTCTAAATAAAAATCAAGATTTAGAACTTAGATTAGATGAAAACAAAAAATTTTTCTTTCAGCTAAAGGAGCTTCATGCTTAATCCACAGCTCAATAGCAAAGGTAATTTAAACCATCTTTTATCTATTGAGGGTTTGTCCAAAGAAAGAATTATTCAAATATTAGATACAGCAGAGTCATTTTTAAAAATAGGTGAGAGAGATGTTAAAAAAGTACCTATATTAAGAGGAAAAACAGTATGTAACGTTTTCTTTGAAAATAGTACAAGAACAAGAACTACTTTCGAAATTGCCGCCAAAAGACTTTCTGCTGATGTCATTAATTTAAATGTAGCTACCTCATCGCAATCTAAGGGTGAAACCATCTTAGACACGATTAATAATTTAATTGCCATGAATGCAGATATTTTTGTTGTAAGACATTCATCATCGGGCGCCCCGCATTTTATTGCTTCACATGTAAAGCCACATATACATATTATTAATGCAGGTGATGGAAATCACTCTCATCCTACTCAGGGATTGTTAGACGCTTTTACTATCAGAAAATATAAAACTAACTTTAATCAGCTAAAAGTAGCTATTGTCGGAGATATTCTGCATTCAAGAGTTGCTCGATCAAACATTCATGCATTAAATATACTTGGTGTTCCTGAAATTAGAGTGATTGCTCCCAAAACATTACTTCCTTATGAAATTGAAAAATTAGGTGTACATGTATTTCATGATATCGATAAAGGACTTAAGGATGTAGATGTCATTATGATGTTAAGGATTCAAAATGAGAGAATGGATGGTGTCATGCTCCCTTCCCAAGAAGAATATTTTAAAACTTATGGATTAAATCAAACGCGACTAGATATAGCAAAAAAAGATGCAATAGTTATGCACCCAGGTCCAATGAATAGAGGCGTTGAGATAGATTCAGCCGTTGCAGATAGTGAGCAATCAGTTATTCTTCCGCAAGTCACTTTCGGAATTGCAGTCAGAATGGCTGTAATGGCAATTTTAGCAGGACAACATTCATGAGCATTTTAATTAAAAATGGTCGGGTAGTTGACCCAAAAAATAAAATTGATGCAAATTTAGATGTCTTGATCGTAGATGGAAAAATTGCAGAATTAAATAAAAATATAGATCTAAAAAAAGCAACAAAGATTATTGATGCTTCAAAAAAAATAGTCATGCCAGGGATTATAGACCTTCAATTGAATTTAAGAGAGCCTGGCAATCAATACAAATCGACATTAGAAAGTGAAATGAGAGCGGCAAATGCTGGAGGAATTACTGGCATGGTATGCCCTCCGGATACTACCCCTATTCTAGATGAGCCTGGCCTTGTAAAAATGCTTAAGAACAAATCTGAAGCGCTCAAATTAGGCAATGTGTTCCCTCTTGGTGCACTCACTCAAAAATTAAATGGAAAATTATTAACCGAAATAAATGATTTATATGAATCAGGGTGTATTGGATTTTCTCAAGCAGAAAAACCTATCCAAGATACAGAGGTTCTGTATAGATCATTTCAATATCTCTCAACATTTAATTTCAAAGCTTTTTTAAGAGCTGAAGATGCCTATTTATCAGAAAAAGGCATTATAAATGCAGGTGAAATTTCGACTCGGCTCGGATTGAAGGGTATTCAAAGCATTAGTGAAACCACTGCTATTAATAAAATATTGGAAATAGCAGACTTAACTAAAACCAAAGTTCACTTAAATAAAATATCAACAGCTGAAGGATTAAATTTAATAAAAATAGCAAAAAATAATGGTGTTAATGTAACTTGCGACGTTTCTATCCACCAAATTTTTCTTACAGACAATGATATTGGCTTCTTTAACACAAACTGTTTTTTAAAGCCTCCTTTAAGGAAAGAGTCTGATCGAGTAAAGGTTATTGAGTCGATTATTGACGGCACAATTGATGCAATATGCTCAGATCATTCCCCGGTAAATGAAGATAATAAATTAAAACCTTTCGCCGAATCAGAATATGGCGCATCAAGCGCAGAGCTTCTCATGCCGCTTATATTCAAGCTTTCAGATGAATATAAAATAGATTTAAGTTTGCTGGTTAACAAAATAACTTATCAGCCTTCAAAGATTCTAGAAATTAATAAAGGAAATCTCTCAATAAATTCGGAAGCTGATATTTGTATATTTGATCCTGAATATTCATGGGAAATAAATTCAAAAACTTTAATCAGTGAAGGTAAAAATACACCGTTTTTGAACCAAAATTTAACTGGAAAAGTATCAAGCACTATTTTTAACGGCAATATTGTCTTTA
>RHAY01000009.1 GCA_010031285.1 Methylophilaceae bacterium
GAATGTGTAGGCCCATCTTGTCCAACAATTCCAGCCCTGTCGACAGCAAATAACATGGGAATATTTTGTAAGGCAACGTCATGTATTAATTGATCATAAGCTCTTTGAAGAAAAGTTGAGTAAATAGCAATCACAGGTTTGTAATCTTCACAGGCAAGCCCTGCAGCAAAAGTTATCGCATGCTGTTCAGCAATGCCTACATCAAAAAAACGATCTGGAAATTTTTCAGCAAATTTGTTTAAGCCAGAGCCATCTGACATAGCAGGCGTAATTGCGCACAATTTCTTATCAATCATAGCCATATCAACAATCCAGTCGCCAAAGACATCGGTATAAGTTGTCTTCTTGATTTTGGAGGGTTGAGTACCGTCATCTGGATTAAATTGACTTACGCCATGAAACTTATTGGGATCAATTTCTGCAGGTTCGTAGCCAAAACCTTTCTGGGTGGCTACATGAAGAAATTGCGGGCCTTGAAGTGCTTTAAGATTACTTAGCGTATCAACTAATGCGTCAATATCGTGACCATCAATAGGACCAATATAGTTAAAACCAAACTCTTCAAATAGAGTGCCTGGAATTACCATACCCTTGACATGCTCTTCAGCACGTTTAGCAAATTCAAGTACAGGAGGAATAGCAGATAAAACTGCTTTACCTGAACGCTTAATACTTCCGTAAAGATTTCCCGACATAAGTTTTGCTAGGTAATTATTAAGTGCCCCTACATTTTTAGAAATCGACATATCATTGTCATTTAAAATAACCAAGATATTATTTTTTGAGTTACCAGCATTATTAAGACCTTCAAAAGCCATGCCTGCTGTCATAGCACCATCACCGATAATAGCAATTGCTTTGTGATCCAAGTTTTTCTTCTTGAGTGCTTCAGCCATACCTAAAGCGGCTGATATTGAAGTACTTGAATGGCCGGTACCAAAAATATCGTAATTACTTTCCGCTATTTTTGGAAAACCTGAAATTCCAGACATAGCCCTTAAAGAGCTCATTTTCTTTTTTCTTCCAGTGAGAATTTTATGGGGATAAGTTTGGTGTCCAACATCCCATATGAATTTATCTTGAGGACAATCAAAAACATAATGAAGTGCTACGGTAAGCTCAATAACACCAAGGTTTGATGAAAGATGCCCGCCTGTTTTTGAAACACTCTCAATAATGAAAGTTCTTAACTCATTGCATAAAGAGGCAAGTTCGTTACGACTAAGTTTTTTTAAATCTTTTGGTGAATTAATTTTATCGAGGAGATCCATATTAGTGTGATCTCCTCATTAATAATTCAGCCATACTAGAAAGATAATATGCTTTATTTCCAAGGGGTTTAATTGCAGCTAGAGCTTCTTCATAAGATGCTTCAGCTAATTCTTTTGATTTGGAAATACCTAGTAAGGATACAAAGGTAGATTTGTTATATTGCTCATCTTTACCAGGTGTTTTACCTAAAGTTTCCTGACTTGCTTCTTTATCAAGAATGTCATCTTGAATTTGAAACATAAGCCCAATTGATTTTGAATATGTATCTATTCTTTCCAGCATATTTTTGTCATAATCTTTTGAGGCAAGCACCGTTATTAAACAAGCTGCATTTATAAGTGCACCAGTTTTATATTGATGCATAGTTTTAAGTTCATCTAATGAAATTTTTTTATTGGTATATTCAATATCTAATGCTTGGCCTTTTGCCATCCCTTCGATGCCAATCGCTTTAGAGAAAGTGTTAATTATTTTTAATTGATTGTCCGGGTTAACTTGAAAAAATGGTGAAGATAAACAGGAAAAAGCAATAGATTGCAAAGTATCTCCAACAAGCAATGCTGTATTTTCCCCAAATTTTTTATGGCACGATAATTTTCCTCGCCTTAAATCATCATTATCCATGCAGGGCATATCATCATGCACTAAAGAATATGCGTGTATAAATTCAACGGCACATATAATATTTTCAATGGCAATTGAAGAGATCTCTAAAGTTTCAGCGGTTGCAAGAATAAGTAGCGACCTCATTCTTTTTCCGCCATTGAGAACACTGTATCTTATAGCTTCATTTAATTGTGTTTCATGACTGACTGGAGGCAAATTTTTTTCAAGCAAGGATTCAACAAATGCTTGTTTTTGAAATAGCCATTCATGAAAATTATTCATCAGTAGATTTGAATTGTTCGAGTGTATTTTCCGCGGAAAGTATTAGAACTTTTTGTTCGATCTCTTTCAGCGAGTCTTGGCATAATTTAAGAAGGAGCATGCCTTTTTCATATGATTTTATAGAGTCTTCTAGGGCCATATCACCTTGCTCCATTTTTGACACAATAGATTCAAGTTCTTTAAGGTTTGTTTCAAGTGAATTCTTATCCATAAAAATTATCTTTAGTTAAATGATTGATTTAGGAATATTGATAAATCATCAATTTCTTTTTCACAAACTTCATGCCCCATCGGGTATTTAAAAAAACAAGCAGAAGTAAATTTTTTTAATAGTTTTTTAAAGGAGCTATCCGCAATTTGTATATCTATAACATTATCATATAGACCATGGGCCATAAAGATTGGCATGTTTGCTAATTTACTTTTTACAGAGTCAGTAAGCTTCTCTTTGAGAGGAAGATAGCCTGATAAAGCTGCAATACCACCCAATTTTTGATGGTACTTTAAGCCTAAATAAAAACTCATTGCTGCGCCTTGAGAAAAACCACCAATAATAATTTTTTCGGAAGGAATGCCAAGGGAAATTTGCTCTTCGATGAGCTTCTGAATATTTAAACTTGATCTCTTCATTCCCGATTCATCCTCATCTTTCTCTAAGGATAAATCATATAAATCATACCAAGCCCTCATTTCATAGCCTTGATTAATAGTCACCGGTTGGTAAGGAGCATGTGGCAGAATAAATCGAATTTTATTAAATTGTGGTTTTGTGAAGATATCTTTGAAGTCATGTCCATCAGCTCCTAAGCCATGAAGAAATACAACTACGCCTTTAGGTGGCTCAACGCTGTCGAGAATAATTGGAGTCATAAATAAAAAAAGCAGAATTAAATTCTGCTTTTTTCTACATAAATTAAGTTATTTAGTTTCAGCTAGCTTCTTAAGTCCTGGAAGTCCTGCATCATAAATTTCAGTTACAGCTTTAATGGCTGTTTCATCATCTTGACCAGCTGGAATCGGAGGATTTAGCTTGTAAACTCTGTAGAAGCGACCTACCCATGTTACAGTGGATTCATTTGGGTTAGAACCTTTTGCGACCACAATAAATGAATTGTAATCAGCAACCGGTATTGCACCTTCTACAATTTCATATTTTAACTTCATCGCTTCTTCATCGATACCTTTAAGTTTCTCAATGACCTTGCCACCAGATTTTAATGTGAGCGTTCTTAAAGTATCTTCACCTTTTTTTTCTACTTTGCTATCAGTAACAAGAGGCTCCCATTTTTGAATACTGCCAAAATCTTTAACAATTGCCCAAACTTTATCAGGTGAAGCATTGATTGTGATTGATTTTTCAACTTTTTGAGGTGATGGACCATGCGCAAATACATTGAAGGATAAAAAAATAAGGAAAATGCTAGCAATAATTTTTTTCATTTGAATTAAGACCTTTAGTTTTTAATTAACCGTTTAATTATAAATTGTTTTTAACTGTAACATTAGTCAATTTTAATAAATTGACCAAAAGATCTACTTTGTTTACCTGTTTTAATCTCATAGAGGTACTCTTGTTTCTCTAAGTCTATAACTGAAATAGAGTCGCTTCTCCAATTTGAAGTTATGAGCAGATTATCCTTATCGTCAATATCAATGCCTTCTGGATTTCCGCCCACTTTAATCTTGCGGATTTCTTTATTTGTCTTAAGGTCAATAACGCTAACATTATCATCTTGAGTATTTGTAACAAAGGCAAATTGATTGTTCATATCAGATACAACACCATAAGGGTGATCACCAACTTTAATAGTTTCTGTCGCAAATGACTGGACATTTATAATAGATATCGAATCATCCAAAACATTCACAACAAAAAGCAAATCTTTTTTAATAAATACACCATATGGGTGATTGCCTACTTTAATTTTCTTAACAAAACTGAAGTCTGATTGATTATATATTTCAACCGTATTTTCGTCCCGATTTGAAATAAAAAGATATTTCCCTTTTGTGTCACATATCATCCCAGAGGGAGATTTTCCAACTACCACTCTATTAATCACTGTTAATGATTTTGTATCGATTGTAAAAATTTCGCTGTTGTACCAGTCGCTTACATAGATATATTCTTCGTTAGTTGATTTAGTAATACCAACCGGCGTTCCATTAACTTTGATTGTCTTAATAATTTTATTGCTTTGAAGATCTAACACAGTTACAGAGCTGTCATTAGCGTTTGAAATAAAGACATAGGATTTTTTTAAAGAAATAGCAATACCCACAGGACCTTTGCCGACAGAAATTTCTTGCCTAACTTTTTTCTTTTTAATGTCCACGATGCTGACTGTATTAGAGCCTTGATTAGTAATATATGCTATTGGCACACTGGAGCATGCACTAAAAGATAAAAAGAAAATTAGTAAAATAAATTTTTTAAAAATCATGTTTTTTCAATTTTTTCTCAATAGATTCTAGCTTTAATTCTGGCTTTTATTTAAACTAAATTAATAAAAAATTGGTGAAATTTTTAAGGCATTTCTATGATTGATAAAGACGGTTATCGCCCAAATGTCGGCATTGTGATATGTAATGCTGAGAATCAGGTTTTTTGGGCGAAGCGTGCTCAAGAGCATGCATGGCAGTTCCCTCAAGGTGGCATTCAAAAAGGTGAAGCGCCTGAAGAGGCTATGTATCGAGAACTCATGGAAGAAGTAGGGTTAAAGCCTCATCATGTAGAAATACTTGGCCGAACAAAAGATTGGTTAAAATATGAAGTGCCTTCACAATGGCTTCGAAGAGATTTTAGAGGTACTTATAGAGGCCAAAAACAAATATGGTATCTATTAAGAATGAAGGGCCAAGATACTGATATTTTTTTAGGAAATACTAAAAAGCCCGAATTTGATGCATGGCGATGGCATGATTACTGGATGCCCCTAAATGAAGTAATTGAATTTAAGAGGGATGTGTATAGATTAGCGCTAAACGAACTTCGAATATTTATAGATAATTAATCTATTTTTTTAATTCAGCAATAATTGTTTCGCCGTTAAAAACTTTTTCGCCTAAAGTAACTTTTATCTTTGAGTTGATAGGTAGATATAAGTCTACGCGCGAACCAAATCTTATAAAACCATATCTTTCACCAGCTTCCAATCCATCACCTTTATTAACGTAGCATAAAATTCTTCTCGCAATTAAACCTGCAATTTGAACGCAGGTAATATCAAAACCCTCTTTGGTTCTAAGGTGAAGGGCACACCTTTCGTTCTCTAATGAAGCTTTTGATAAAGCTGCATTAAGAAATTTTCCAGGAAAGTACCATTTATTCATAATGGTTGATTTGATCGGACTTTTATTTGAATGCACATTAAAGACATTCATAAAGACACTGACTTTAATTGCACGTCTATTAAGATATTCATCTTTGCATTTTTCAATAACAATTACTTTGCCATCAGCTGCCGATACCACCGTATTTTTCTTAGAGGGCGTATTTCTTTTTGGATCTCTAAAAAATTGTAGAATAAATAATGAAACGATCCAAAAAGGAATTGACCATAGGGCGCATAAATTAAATACGAGGGCTGAAATAGCAAAAGATGCTAACAAGAATGGCCAGCCTTCCTTTGCAAGGATGGGGTAAGTTTGTTTTGCCATGAAGTTAGTTTTTGCTTTGATCTACAAGTTTATTTTTCGCAATCCAAGGCATCATTGATCTAAGTTGTGAGCCAATTTTTTCAATAGGATGTTCAGCATTAAGTCTTCTTCTTGCCGTCATTTCTGGATAGTTTGTTTTTCCTTCAAGAATAAAACGCTTTGCATATTCACCATTTTGAATATTTTTTAAAGCTTCTTTCATTGCTAATTTGGCTTCATTACCAATCACTCTTGGACCAGTTACGTATTCACCATACTCAGCATTGTTTGAGATAGAATAATTCATGTTAGCAATTCCACCTTCATACATTAAATCTACAATAAGTTTAAGTTCATGCAAACATTCGAAATATGCCATCTCTGGTGCATAACCTGCTTCAGTTAAGGTTTCAAAGCCTGCTTTAACAAGCTCAACTGCACCGCCGCATAAAACAGCTTGTTCACCAAATAAGTCAGTTTCAGTTTCTTCACGAAAATCAGTTTCAATTACACCACCTTTGGTGCCGCCATTTGCTGCAGCGTATGAAAGCGCAATATCTTTAGCTTTACCAGATTTATTTTGATAAATTGCTATTAATGTAGGAACGCCACCGCCTTTGAGATACTCTGAACGAACTGTATGACCTGGGCCTTTAGGGGCAATCATGATGACATCAAGATCATCTCTTGGAATAATTTGGTTGTAGTGGATATTAAATCCGTGTGCGAAGGCCAGTACTGCATTTTTTTTCAAAAATGGTGCAACTTCTTGATGAAAAATTTGAGGCATTGTTTCATCAGGGATCAAAAGCATAACGACATCGGCAGTTTTGACAGCCTCATTAATTTCTAAAACATTATGTCCAGCACTTTTGGCTTTTTCCCAAGAGGCACCACCTTTTCTAAGAGCAACAGTGACGTTGACGCCTGATTCTTTGAGATTGGCTGCGTGAGCGTGACCCTGAGAGCCATAACCAACAATCGCAACATTCAATTTTTTTATTAAATTTAAATCAGCATCTTTGTCGTAGTAAACCTTCATAATAACCTTTCAGTTTTAATTTATACCTTTAAAATTCTATCACCGCGTCCAATACCTGACGCACCAGTTCTTACTGTCTCCAGAATAGCCGCTTTATCAATACTTTCAATATAAGCGTCTAATTTGCTGGATGACCCAGTTATCTCAATAGTAAAAGAGCTATCAGAAACATCGATAATTCGGCCCCTGAAAATATCACACATTCTTTTCATCTCATCTCGATATTGGGCATTTGCTTTTACTTTAACGATCATTAATTCTCGCTCAATAAATCGACCATCGTTAAGATCCAATACTTTTACAACATCAATTAATTTATTTAGTTGCTTAATGATCTGTTCAATAATTTCATCTGAACCTGAAGTTACAATCGTCATTCTTGATAGCGTTGCGTCTTCAGTAGGCGCCACAGTCAAAGATTCAATATTGTAGCCTCTCGCAGAGAATAGACCCGACACTCTTGATAAAGCACCAGATTCATTTTCCATTAAAAGAGAAATAATATGCCTCATTTATAAATCCTCAGCTGTAATCATTTCTGATAAACCTTTTCCATTAGGAACCATCGGGAAAACATTTTCTTTTTGATCTGTAATAAAGTCCATAAAGACCAAGCGCTCTTTAAGTTTGTTACTAAATGCTTCTTTGAGCGCGGGTTCAACATCGCTAGGTTTTTCTATCTTCATTCCCACGTGACCATAAGACTCAGCGAGCTTCACAAAATCAGGCAACGCCTCCATATAGGATTCTGCATAACGATTTCCATAAAAGAATTCTTGCCATTGTCGTACCATTCCCATATAACGATTATTAAGATTGATAATCTTAATAGGCAAATGGAATTGTTTACATGTTGATAATTCTTGAATACACATTTGTATGGAAGCCTCGCCTGTAACACAAGCAACTTTTGCATCCGGGAAGGCGAGTTGAGCACCCATTGCGTAAGGTAAACCAACACCCATAGTTCCAAGTCCGCCAGAATTGATCCACCGTCTAGGCTTTTCAAATGGGTAATATTGTGCTGCCCACATCTGGTGTTGACCTACATCGGAAGTGATAAAGGCATCACCTTTCGTGACTTTGTGTAATGTTTGAATAACAAATTGAGGTTTGATAAGTTTTTTGTCATTTTTAAAACTTAAACAATTCATTGATCTCCATTGGTCTATGTCTTTAAACCAATGCTTAAGAGATGGGTTTTGTTTAGTTTTTTCTTTAGTTAAGAGATCATTAAGTTCAGTAAGCACTGAAATAACATCACCTACAATAGGTATATCAATCTTCACTCTTTTAGAGATAGATGATGGATCAATATCAATATGAATGATTGTTTTTGGTTTTGATAAAAAGTGTTCTGGATTGCCAATTACTCTATCGTCAAAGCGAGCGCCAACAGCTAACAATACATCACATTCTTGCATGGCCATATTAGCTTCATAAGTTCCATGCATACCCAGCATACCGAGGAATTGTTTATCGCTTGCTGGAAAACCACCTAAGCCCATAAGTGTACTTGTGATGGGGGATCCAATAGCGCGAACAAATTTGGTTAATTGTGAAGCAGCGTCTCCTAAGACAACGCCACCACCTGAATAGATCATCGGTCTTTTAGCATTCAAAAGAAGTGATAGTGCTTTCTTAATTTGACCGCTATGACCCTTAATAATAGGGTTATAGGACCTCAAATGTACTGATTTTGGATAGTTAAATTCGTACTTTTCGGCAGTAATATCTTTTGGTATATCAACCAGAACAGGACCAGGTCTACCGCTTGACGCAACATAAAATGCTTTTTTAATAGTTGATGCAATGTCTTTAATATCTTTAACTAAGAAATTATGTTTTACACAAGGGCGGGTAATCCCAACTGTGTCACATTCTTGGAAGGCGTCTTGACCTATCGCATAAGTGGGTACTTGACCACTTATGATTACCATCGGGATCGAATCCATGTAGGCTGTGGCAATGCCAGTTACTGCATTCGTAGCCCCCGGACCTGAAGTTACAAGAGCAACCCCAACTTTTCCAGTGGATCGAGAGTATGCGTCAGCTGCATGAATCGCAGCTTGCTCATGACGAACCAAGACATGCTTAAATTTATTTTGCTGAAAAACAGCATCATAAATATTAAGGACGGCGCCACCAGGATAACCAAAAACGAATTTGACTTTTTCCTCATGAAGGCAACGAATAACAATTTCTGCGCCAGAAATATGGTTTGAGCTCATAGATTTCTTGATTGTAATTAATGAGATAGCTATAAACCCTCAACCTTAACGCTTTAAGCGTGTTTGGTCAAGTTTAGAGACTTTTAAAAGTCTCAATTTTCATAGACAAATCAATTGCTTTGATATTTTTTGTGAGTGAGCCGATAGAAATTCTATTTACACCAGTAAGCGCAATTTTTTTGATATTTTTAATTGTAATGTTTCCTGATGCCTCAAGAACGGCTCTTTTTTTATTAAGAAGGACAGCTTTTTTAAGACCTTTGATACTAAAGTTATCTAGTAGTATATTTTTAAAGCCTATTTTTATAGCTTTTTCAAGCTGATCAAGATTTTCAACTTCAATTTGTACGTTTTTATTTTTTGCGTATTTCAAGGCAAGCGATATTAAATCCTCCATGGTTTTTGAAGATTTAATATGGTTTTCTTTTATAAGAATTTGATCAAAGAGTCCAAGGCGTTGATTATTGCCACCCCCCATAGTGACAGCATATTTTTGTGCAATTCTTAACCCTGGGATTGTTTTGCGTGTATCAAATATTTCTGCATGGGTATTTGCAATGGCTTCGACATATTGATGTGTGGTCGTTGATGTTGCAGATAATGTTTGTAGAAAATTAAGTGCAACCCTCTCGCCGGTGAGAATAGGTCTTGTTTTGCCAGAAATCTCACAAAGCCTTTGATTTTTTTTTACAATCTCGCCTTCTTTAATAAACCACTTTATTTTGATCTTTGGGTCTAGCATCAAGAAAGTGGCATTAAACCAAGGAATACCAGAAATTAAAGCTGATTCTTTGGATGTAACATATGCTTTTGCAGAAGATTTTGATTCAATGAGTTGAGCAGATAAATCGATCTTACCCATATCTTCTTGAAGTGCCATTTTGATATTTTTTTGAATGGCTTCATTTAAAATTTTTCTATTTATTTTTGATCTTTGCATAATGTACAAGCTTATCAAATTATAATAAATTTAGTTTTTTTAAATTGAGGAATACATGAAGCTTTTTTATTCAAACAATAGCCCATACGCTAGAAAGATTAGAATTCTTATTGATGAAAAAAAAGCATCAGTCACTTTGGAAAAAGTTGTGCTTGCTGACAAAAATTGCAGTATTCATGAATATAACCCTTTGGCTAAAGTACCTACATTAATTACAAACGATATATCTATTTTTGATTCGCCGGTGATAGCTGAATATGTAGACCACAAGAGCGGCCTTCCTTATTTAATATCTAATGATTTTGATAAAAAAATTTTAGTCAAGAGATGGGAAGCTATAGCGGATGGATTATGTGATGCTGCAGTAGCGATTATGTTAGAAAAACGTAAACCTCTTTCACAGCAAAATACTGATCTTTTTGAAAAGCAAATGAGAAAAATAAGATTAAGTCTAGAGTGGCTGAATCGTGAAATGGAAGGTAAAGAATATTATCTAGAAAATAAATTTTCGTACGCTGATATTGCGGCTGGATGTGCTTTGGGATACGTTAAATTGAGATACCCTGAAATTGATTTTGAGAAGGAATATCTAAATTTATATCGTTTATATAAATTACTTATGCAAAGACCATCTTTTCAGACAACGGCGCCTGAGCCTTATCTATAGCACTTTCAATAATAGCCCCACCTAAGCAAACATTGCTTTCATAGACTACAACTGATTGCCCAGGAGTAATGGCCCATTGTTTTTGCCCAAAGAATAACTCTATAGAGTGATCATTTATTGTATCGATTTCACAAGGCGCGTCGGGTTGGCGGTATCTTGTCTTAGCACCGTAAACCCAATGTTTTTTTGGCAGGGTTCCATGTATCCAATGTGTTTTTTTTGCAGCTAATCCATCTTTAAATAACAGGGGATTCCCATGACCTTGCGCAACTATAAGCGTATTTTCTTGGATATTTTTTTCGGCAACAAACCAAGGCTCCCCATTACTTGTTTTAGAGCCGCCAATACCTAATCCTTGTCTTTGGCCAAGAGTGTAAAACACAAGACCTATGTGTTCCCCAACTATTTTTCCATGTTCATCCTTGATGGGACCTGGTGAATTTTCTATATATTTATTTAAAAATTCAGTAAAAGGTCTTTCACCAATAAAACAAATGCCCGTTGAGTCCTTTTTGTCACTATTATGAAGACCTTCTTTTTTGGCGATTTCTCTTACATCTTTTTTAAGAAAGGTGCCTAGTGGAAAAATAGATTTTGAGAGTTGGTGTTGGTTAAGTCGATATAAAAAATAACTTTGATCTTTAGTTGAGTCATCGGCTTTAAGAAGACTATATAAGCCATCAGACTCTTTAATTTGTGCATAATGACCGGTCGCAATTTTATCGGCACCCATTGAAATTGCATGATTTAAAAATGCATTAAATTTAATTTCAGAATTACATAATATATCTGGATTAGGTGTTCTTCCGCTTTTAATCTCATTTATAAATTCAGAAAAAACTTTTTCTTTATATTCTTTGCTGAAATTTACCACCTCAATATCAATACCGATTTTATCAGCAACAGATACTGCGTCCAGAAGATCTTGTTTGCTAGAGCAATATTCGTCATCATCGTCATCTTCCCAGTTCTTCATGAAAAGGCCTATGACCTTATACCCTTGATTCTTTAAAAGCAAAGCAGTTACAGAAGAATCAACGCCGCCAGATAAACCTACAATGACTGTCCTATTTTTCATTTAATTAATTGTATTCTGAGCCAAGTTTTTTTGATCTTTCATAAGCAGCCCGTGTTGCTTTTAAAAGTGCTTCATTTAATTTATTTGACTCAAGTTGTTTTAATCCTTCTTCTGTGGTGCCGCCTTTTGAAGCTACCGATAAAATCAAATTTTGAAGATTATTTAGCTGGTCTTTAGCCAAATGAGATGAGCCAAGCATTGTTTTGCTACATAATTTTTCAGCCTCATTTCTTGATAGGCCTAATTCGATAGCTGCTTCAATAAATGCATTAAGGAAATAAAAAACATAAGCAGGACCGCTTCCTGAAATAGCTGTGACCATATCCATTTTAGATTCATTATCTAGCCATATAAAATCCCCAGTAGCACATACAATTTCCTCTATAACCTTTTTATTTTTTTGATCTAAAGCTTCTTTAGTAAAAAGAGCTGTAATTCCTAGTTGGATTTGAGCACACATATTAGGCATAGAACGAACAATACGTTTATATCCATTCGTCCATTTTTCTATAGATTTTATTTGAATACCCGCAGCTATGGATAAAATAATTTGTTTTGAAATTTCATGAGATATTGATTTGAGCAGAGATTCTGTTTGCTGAGGTTTAACAGCAAGCACAATAACTTCATCTTCATCTATTTTTTTAAATTGTGCTTCTGATGAAATATTAAATTTGGTTTTAAGATCCAGTCTCTTGTTGCTATCAGATTCAATCACTCGAATAAGTGCAGGGGGGTACTTTTTATTTAATAGGCCACTAATCATAGCAGTTGCCATATTTCCACCACCTAAAAAGCAAATATTCAATTATTGTCCCCTTGAGTTTTTATGATTCGCGCCCCAAAAATAGCGGTTCCAATTCTAACAAGATTTGAACCATATTCAATTGCTAGCTTAAAGTCATTCGACATTCCCATGGATAAGGTATCAACGCTATCAAATTCATTTTTGAGCTCGCTATAAAGTAAATGCATCGCCTTAAATTCATTAACAACTTCTTTTATATCCTTTGTGTTAGAGGGTATAGACATAATACCCCTTAGTTTAAGCTTAGGAAGTTCTTTGAGCGTTTGAATGAGCTCTATTAGTTGTATTTTTGCATCTTTAATTGGAATACCGCTTTTAGTCTCTTCCCCGCTCGAATTAATTTGGATGCAAATATTTAAAGGTGAGGTATTTAAGGGTCTATTATCATTAAGTAATTTCATAACTTTTATTCTCTCAACGCTATGTACCCAATTAAAATTTTCTGCAATAAGTTTGCATTTATTACTTTGAATGGGGCCCAAAAAATGCCATTGAATAGGAAATTTTTCTAACTGCTTTTTTTTGTCGAGTGCTTCTTGAAGATAATTTTCCCCAAAATTTAAAATGCCAGTATTAAAGGCCTCAATTATTTTATTAAAGTTTTGACCTTTACTCACAGCTACTAGAGTAATTTTTTCATGAGAGCCATTAATGGCAGAAGCTTCTTGAATATCGTCAAGAATTTGAGAGATATTTTGGGAGATTGTAGACATTAGTTAAATAAAAAAACCAAGCAAAGTTGAAGTTTGCTTGGTTTTAGTGTGTTTAGCAACAAAGAACTTGCTAATAAAAACGGGACTTAAAGTCCCGTTAAATTTATTTCTTTTTAGCTGCTGGTTTTTTCTTAGCTGCTGGTTTTTTCTTAGCTGCTGGTTTCTTTTTAGCCGCTGGTTTTTTCTTAGCTGCTGGTTTCTTTTTAGCCGCTGGTTTTTTCTTAGC
>RHAY01000081.1 GCA_010031285.1 Methylophilaceae bacterium
GCTTTTTATGAAGTCTTACAAAATGAAGCTATTTTAAAAATTGCGGAAGGCGATCGTGATGCATTAAACGATATTCGCGGCAAAGTAGGGCTTCGTGTCGAAGTCGGCGAAGCACCGCGATATGAACTTATTAAAGCTGACACTGAACTTGTTGCAGCGCAGCGAGATGCAGATGCAGCCAAATTAAGAATTTATGAAAGCAAACTTTATCTAAGAGGTCTTGTAAGTAAGTCTTTAACAGATACTTTTGATTTAAATGGGTCATTACCGCCAAGTGATATCGCTCTCAATGCTGATTCTTTAAAAGAAGAAATTAATAAGAGCCCAAGATTAAAACAAATTAAAGCTTCTGCAGATATTGCAGAAAATCGATTAAGACTCGAAGAGAAACTCATCAATCCTGGTGTCACTCTGAAAGCAGGTGTTGATCAAGATCCTGATATCACCAGCTATCGTTTTGGTGTGAGCATTCCTATTCCTATTTGGAACCAAAGACAAGGTCAAATTGGAGAAGCTGCTGCTGGCTATCGTGAACTTCAAGCGCAGTACACTGATCAAGAATTAGCGCTAAGACGAGATATTGAATCCGCTTTTCAGCGCTATTTAATCGCACAACAACAAGTTAAAACCTTTGAATCAGGCTTACTTTCCCAAGCTGAATCTGTTTTGAAAGTCGCAGAATCTGCCTATCGTTATGGAGAGCGCGGCATTCTAGAATATTTGGATGCACAAAGAACTTATCGATTAGTGAGAAAAGACTATTTAGCGTCTCGCTATGATTACATTGTAGCAATTTTAGAAATTGAGCAGTTACTTGGTATGGATATTTTGGAGAACAAAATTTAAATGAACACGTTACTTAAACAACTTTTTTTAATATTCTTAAGTGTAAGCCTATTGATTGCTTGTTCAAAATCCGAAGACACTTCTCAGAAAAAGAAATTAGATCCTTTAGAGGTTGTCATCACCCCTGAAATCCAAAAACAAATTAAAACGGATATGGTGAATTATCAGGATATAAGTGAAACTCTTTTAATTCCAGGACGCCTTGAAACCCAAAACCGAAGACTTGCAAAAATTGGGTCTCCTATCATAGGCAGAGTGAGTGATCTTTATGTGAGCCTCGGTGATGTTGTAAAAAAAGGCCAAGTACTTGCTCGCGTCAATAGTATTGAACTTACGCAAACACAGCTCACTTTAATCAAATCCTCACAACTCATTGGGCTTAAAACAAAAGCGGTAGAACGCGCTAAATTATTATTTGAAGCAGATGTAATAAGTAAGGCCGAGATGTTAAGAGTTGAAAATGAGCTAGACGCGGTAAAAGCAGATTACAGAGCTAGTCGTGATCAACTCATAGTCCTCGGTATGAGCGAAAAAGCTGTTGAAAAAATAGAAACATCTGGTCAAATTAATTCTTTTGGGGATGTGATCAGTCGATTTGATGGGATTATTATTTCACGTTCAATTAATGTAGGACAAATTGTTAACCCACAAGATACTCTATTTCAAGTAGCTGATCTGAGCAAACTCTGGGCCGTGGCTCTCATTCCGGAACAACAGTCATCATTCATTCAAAAAGATGAAGTTGTCACCATTGAAATTCCAGCTTTAGATAATAAAAAAATTGAAACTAAAATTATCTTTGAAGACAGTATTGTCGACCCTCAAACAAGAACAGTAATGGTAAGAGCTGAACTCGATAATCCTAATTTATTACTCAAACCAGACATGCTGACATCAATGCATATTAGATCAAAGAAAATATCTAGAATAGCGATTCCCATTTCATCATTAGTGAGAGAAAACGATCGCGCTCACGTGTTTGTTCAAAATACACCTCAAACATTTAGATTAAGAGAGGTGGAACTTGGTACTAAAGATGGTAATTTGATTACTGTTTTAGGTGGCATTGCGCAAGGCGAAACGATTGTGAGTGATGGCGCATTCCACTTAAATAGCGAACGCAAGAAAAAAGAGCTTGAATAACTATGATTGAAAAAATAGTCAGGGGCTCGTTACAAGAAAGACTCATTGTCTTAGTCTTTGCTATAGCACTTCTTATCGCAGGATTTTTTGGTGTTAAAAAATTATCGGTCGACGCGTTTCCGGATGTCACCAATATTCAAGTGCAAATTGCAACACCTGCGCCTGGAAAATCTCCAGAAGAGGTAGAACGCTTTATTACCATTCCGATCGAGATCGCCATGACAGGGCTTCCTGGTGTGACCGATATGCGATCTTTGAATAAAAATTCACTTTCTCTTGTGACCCTCGTCTTTACCGATACAACAAATGTGTACTTTGCAAGACAACTTGTGTTAGAACGGCTCATGGAAGTCATGGATAAGATGCCTACTGGTATCGTACCAGTCCTTGGCCCCGTATCCACTGGCTTAGGTGAAATCTTTCAATACACGCTTGAAAAACCAGGGGATGAGAACAAAGAAATTTCTCAAGATGAACTCACGGAGCGCCGAAGCATTCAGGATTGGATCGTACGCCCAATGTTAAGAAGCACTCCAGGTGTGGCAGAAATTAATTCATTTGGTGGTTTTGTCAAACAGTATCAAGCACTCGTTGATCCTGATCGACTTTCTCATTACGGTTTAAGGTTACATGATGTTTATGTTGCTCTTGCTAAAAACAATGCCAATAGTGGCGCAGGTGTATTGCCTCAATTTGATGAACAATTTCTCATTCGAGGTGTAGGCTTAATTCAAAATCTTGATGATATTCGTTCCATTGTCTTAAAAGAACGAAATGGTGTACCTGTGTACATGAAAGATGTGGCTGAAGTGAAATTAGGTCATGAAGTCAGAGTGGGGTCACTTGTTAAGAACGGTGATACAGAATCTGTGGGTGCGATCGTCATGATGATCCGAGGTGGTAATGCAAAAGAAGTGGTGACTCGAATCAAAGCTAAGGTTGATGAAATCAATCAGAAAAAATTATTACCTGGTGGGCTTCAAATTAAATCATTCTATGACCGAAGTAAGCTTGTAGATTCTGCCTTGTTTACAGTGGTAAAAGTTCTAATCGAAGGCGTCATTCTTGTGATTGCGATTTTATTTTTATTCTTAGGCGATGTGAGATCAAGCTTGATTGTGGTGATGACATTGCTGTTAACACCGCTCATCACATTTATCGCCATGAATTATTTAGGCATCTCAGCCAACC
>RHAY01000082.1 GCA_010031285.1 Methylophilaceae bacterium
AACGCGACCACGAATTCTTTTTTCTACCTGAAGAATATCAATTTCAGATTCCATAATTTTTAAAAGATGATCCAAGCGATTTTTAATTTTTAATGTTTCTAAAATCGTTTGCTTTTCTTCTAATTTCAATGTGAGATGCGCTGCAATCATATCTGCTAATCTGCCTGGATCTGTAATAGCAGCAAGAGAAGTTAAAATTTCTGGGGGAATTTTTTTATTTAATTTTACGTATTGATCAAACTGCGAAAATACCGTTCTCATTAATGCCAAAGACTCTTTGTCTTTGGGTTCGGGAATGTTTATTTCATCAAAACGAGCAACGAAACAAGCTTCTTGATCTATCACTTCTTTAATTTTTACACGACTTAGACCTTCAACCAAAACTTTAACCGTGCCATCAGGTAATTTAAGCATCTGAAGAATAGATGCTACGGTCCCATATTCATAAAGATCTTTTGCATCAGGCTCATCTTTACTTGCAGATTTTTGGGCTACCAAAATTATTTTCTTATCTTTGTCAGATGCAATTTCAAGTGCTTTTACAGATTTTATGCGGCCCACAAAAAGAGGAATCACAAGATGTGGGTAAACAACGACATCCCTTAGGGGTAACAAGGGCATGAAATCTTGATGAGATCCTGTAATTTTAATTTCTTGAGCCATAAGATGCTTTCATAAGCGTTAATTAAACTAGAATATGAGGTCAGTTTATAATATTTCAAGGTCTTTCTGACCTGCAGTAAAGCTTATTTTTTTCCTGAAACCTGTTTCTTTTCTGATAATAAAAGTATAGGTTTATTTGATTGTTCTATCACACCATCATCAATTACAACCTTTTCAAGGTTTTTAATAGATGGTAATTCGTACATGGTGTCTAATAAAACTTGTTCCATAATGGAGCGTAGGCCTCGCGCACCTGTCTTTCTTTCGAGTGCTTTTTTGGCAATGAGCCTTAATGCTGAGGGCCTGAATTCGAGTATTACATTTTCCATAGCAAAAAGTTTAATGTACTGTTTAGTTAAAGCATTTTTAGGTTCAGTTAGTATCTGAACTAAGGCATCTTCACTCAAAGATTCAAGCGTTGCAACAACAGGAAGTCTTCCTATAAACTCAGGAATCAGACCAAATTTAATCAGATCTTCTGGCTCAACATCTTTTATGACTTCACCAATCACTTTACTATCTGCCTTACTATTTACTTGAGCAGCAAAACCAATTCCGCCTTTTTCTGATCTTTGTTTAATAATTTTTTCTAAGCCATCAAAAGCTCCGCCACAAATAAATAAAATATTGGTTGTGTCTAATTGAACGAATTCTTGATTTGGGTGTTTACGACCGCCTTGAGGGGGTACTGAAGCAATGGTACCTTCGATGAGTTTTAAAAGTGCTTGCTGAACACCTTCACCTGATACATCTCTTGTTATAGAGGGGTTTTCAGACTTTCTTGAAATTTTATCGACTTCATCAATATATACAATACCTCTTTGGGCTTTTTCAACATCGTAATCACATTTTTGCAATAATTTTTGCATAATGTTTTCAACATCTTCACCTACATAACCTGCTTCAGTAAGTGTTGTTGCATCTGCCATAACAAAAGGAACATCGAGTAATTTTGCAAGCGTTTGCGCCAAAAGGGTTTTTCCAGAGCCAGTGGGGCCAATAAGCAGAATGTTGCTTTTTGAAATTTCAACATCTTTATGTTCAGTATCTAACTCTGAGTTACTATCTCTAAGTCTTTTGTAGTGATTATAAACAGCAACAGCTAAGCTCTTCTTCGCGCTTATTTGTCCTATAACATGTTCATCGAGTTGATCACAAATTTCTTTGGGGGAAGGAAGTTGGTCGTGATCTTTAACTTCTTTTGCGGGGTTTTTAACTTCTTCTTTGATAATGTCATTACATAAATCTACGCACTCGTCACAGATGAAAACAGAAGGACCTGCAATTAGTTTTTTCACTTCATGCTGACTTTTTCCACAAAAAGAGCAGTAAAGTAATTTTTCGTTATCGCTTTTAGTTGCCATAGATAGATAGCATTAAATAACTTGTGATCTCTTTGATATAACTTGGTCAACCATGCCATATTCAACAGATTGTTCAGCACTTAAAAAGTTATCCCTGTCTGTGTCGGCAGCAATCTTTTTAAGTGTTTGGCCAGTATGACTTGCTAAAATTTGATTTAATTTTTCTTTTAAAAATAAAATTTCTTTTGCGTGAATTTCTATATCAGACGCCTGCCCTTGAAATCCGCCCAAAGGCTGATGAATCATTACTCGTGAATTAGGCAAACAAAAACGCTTTCCTTTCTCTCCAGCTGCTAATAATAAAGCGCCCATGCTAGCCGCTTGCCCAATACATAAAGTGCTCACGTCAGGTTTAATAAATTGCATGGTGTCATAAATAGCCATGCCTGCAGTTACAGATCCTCCTGGTGAATTGATATACAAAGAAATATCTTTATCTGGATTGTCTGCCTCTAGAAAAAGTAACTGGGCTACAATAACATTTGCCGTCATATCATCTACAGGGCCTACCAAGAAAATCACCCGTTCTCTTAATAGTCGAGAATATATATTTACATTGCTTCATAAACCACTCAACTACATTGGTTTCAGTTGCAAGCGCAGTCGGCTCCTCAAGCCTGGATGGCTCAGCATAAAACCACTTTACTGCCTCATCCGTATCGTCAAAATTAAGTGCAAATTCATTCACCATGGCTTTAATTTGATCAGGTGAGGCACGCAAATTATTTTTATCTACAATCTCAGCCAATATTAATCTGAGCTTGCACGTTTTTTTTGCTTGTTCTTCAAACATTGAGGGTTCTAGTTTGAATTGTTTTAAGTCAGCTCCGCGTTGTTTTAAATTGGCATAAGTTGATTGAGCCATACGGTTGATTTCGACATTAATCAGTGCCTTGGGTAAGTCAGCTTTGCAGCTATCTATTAATAGAGTAAATACCTGCTCCTTTAATTTTATTTTTACTCTTTTATCTAATTCTTGCTCTAAGCTTTGTTTGATTTCCTCACGCATCTTGTCAACATTGCCGTCTGCAACACCAAGAGATTGTGCAAATTGGGCATTAACTTCTGGAAGTTTAGGTTTTGCAATTAAAATAAAATTCACATTGTATTGAACTTTTTTACCT
>RHAY01000083.1 GCA_010031285.1 Methylophilaceae bacterium
GATGCAGTTTTTTTAACCTTGAGAACTTCGTAATAATTTTGCATGCAAATATATTACAATGGCTTATAGCAATATAACCTTATTAATTAGAGGATATCCATGGCAACAGCTGTCATTATTAAACACCCAAATTCAGGGATGATCAAAATTGGCTACTATGGCTTTAGTTGGACATACCTCTTTTTTGGTTGGTTTGTTCCTCTTTTTAGAGGTGAATTAGGTGTAGCAGCTCTTCATATGCTTTTTTCAATTATCACGCTTGGGCTTTGGCAAATCATTGTGGCTTTTTTGTATAACAGACAATATATGACGCGTATGTTTATGGCTGGATGGGTTTTGGCTGACTCAGATGGTAATAATGAAATGGCCGCTCAAAGACTTGGTGTTGTATTACCTAGACGTGGACGCAGATAAAGCTTCACTTTTTACTACAGACACGCTTTAAATATAAATCATTAAGCGTTTTGGGTTTAATCGCTTGCCAATCCAATGCCTCACCTTTATTGAATAATGCATGACCTTGACCCATTGGCTCTGGGTATAAGGCATAAGCTAGAATTCTCATTTTTTTAGCCTTGCAATCAAATTCTGATCTATTTTTAACAGATCGATATTGAAGGTTTTTAATAATTTGTGGTTCGGCATAATTTTGTAAATACCAAACTCTTGTCTTATGTCCACTTTTAGTCATTAGCGCGAAATCAATGTAATGATCTGCATCATCTTGATGAACTAGAGACCAATCAGCAAAGGAATGAATCGGAAATAAAAGTGAAAGCAATAGTAAAAATTTCATGGCTAAAATCATCGCATTTAATAAAGCATTTCTCAACATGAAACTTCTAAGAAATGATGACTTGTCTATTCAATGAAGGCTAAGCATAATAAAACATCATTTAATTTAAGATATCCAAAAATGAAAAAAATACGTTGGGGTATTCTAGGAGCTGCGCGAGTAAATGAGCGGCTTCTTCCTGCTATCGCAAACAGTCCTTTTGGTGAGCTTATTGCAATAGGGAGTCGAAGAGCTAATGCAGCTTTGGAGTGTATAGAAAAATATCAACCCAACCTTAAAGGTAAAATTCAAACTTACAACTCACTCGAAGAAGTAATTAATCATCCTGATATAGATGCAATCTATATTCCACTTTCAAATGAAGAGCATACTGAACCTGCTCTTAAAGCAATCAAAAATAAAAAACATGTATTAATTGAAAAGCCCATCACACTGCATTCAAAAGAAGTTGAAGTAATTCAGGAAGCTGCCATTAAAAACCATGTCAAAGTTATGGAAGGTTTTATGTATGTCTTCCATCCACAATTTGATCGTGTAAAAGAAATCATCAGCGCAGGATTGTTAGGGGAAGTTCAATACGTGCATTCTATGTTTTCATTTCCAATCCAGCCTGCACGTTTTTATCGTATCGATCGTTCAATGGAGAATGGTGGTGGTGCACTCTGGGATATTGGGCCTTATGCGGTTCATACGATCAGGCAATGCTTCAACCAAAATCCCCAATCAATTGTCACAAAAAGCCACCTCAATGAGCATGGTGCAGACCTTACAACTTCAGGCTTGATTGATTTTGGAAATAATAGACGCGCACAATTTGATATCAGCTTTGAATGTGTGAGACGCTCTCAATTTGAAATATTTGGTTCAAAAGGGAAATTAATGTGTCATACCGTTTGGCAGCATGAGAATGATGAAGCGCTATTAACTTTAACAACAGATAAAGAGGGTATAAAAAATGAACATATCAACAAAGCGAATCATTTTACGCTTGAGATTGATCATTTTAACCAATGCATCATAAATGATACTGCGCCAAAACTTTCTTTAGATGATGCCCTTTGGAATACAAAAACATTGGAAGCCGCTCAAGCGTCCATCAAAACAAAAACCTGGATCAAACTTTAAAACTATTGATAATAAAAAAGCCCGCTATAAGCGGGCTTTTTATCACATATGAATAATTACTTATTCATTACATACATTGTTACTTCGAAACCGAAACGCATTTCAGTAGCAGCTGGAGTTGTCCACATGATGTTTATCCTTTTATTTAAGTTAATAAGAAATTACTTAAATGTAATCTTACTCGGACTTAAAAAGTAAACACCTTTAGGATCATGAATGAGGTCTCATGAAAATCATGAGAGATAAGGTACTAAAACAATAAATTTATATAAAAAACTATATAATTCAATAACTTATAAAAACTATACCTTAGCTGGCTTAGGTTGTGGTTTTTTACCTTTAGATTCTTTTCTCTTATCTTTGCTACCCATATATTGCCTCTTAAATAGGTTGATTAAACGTACATTGTATACGAAAGGCTAAGGCTTCAACCGCCTCATCATTTCTTTTTCATACTCAGGAAAGTAATGCGATATGAGCTTTAAATCAAATTGAGAAAGTATGGAGTTATTCGATTCTCGCTCCAACAAAAACTCAAATGATGCTTTGATTAAATACTCATAAGAGACCTTACCATCCGTTAGTAAATTATAAAAGTCTTTTGAAACATGAACTTTGTGTTGCGTGGTAGATTTTAATTTAACCGTGACTTCAAAATTAGAATCTTTAATTAAATTAATCGTAATCATTTGCGTCTTAAAGTTACCTCTTTACCCCAGCGCTTGACTAGAAGATAGAGAATAAATAAAGAGCAAATTACAAAAGCAATTCTGATGGGAAGGTAAGTTAAATCAGAAAATATATATTGAAAAAATATATAGGGGGTTAAAAGTATTGCCGAAATAACACGCGCCCAATATAAGTTTTTTAAATACTTATTTTTTTTATTTTTTTGATAAATAATCCATGAAATAAATGAAAAAAAAAGTGCGGCTATTAAAAATAAAATCCCACCAAACATAATTATCATAAAAAAATTCATTGTTTATTTCCTATTCATAAAGATCCTGCAAAGGTTGTAATCCAATATTTATTCTTAACTCATTACATTTCGAATTCGGTTTACCGTTTTCATACAATTCAAATTCTCTACAAGGTGAAGGCCTTGAATCGTAAATGGAACATCGATACCCTTTTTGCTCAGAATGCACTAAGGCAATACATTTGCCCTTGCCAGATTCAGTGCCTTTCATGCAAGCGTAATGTGAATTAATTTTAGTGGTGTAAGAT
>RHAY01000084.1 GCA_010031285.1 Methylophilaceae bacterium
TGTTGACTTACAGGATGGTGTGAAGGAATCTTATCGTAACCATATAATCGAACAACTTCTTCAATCAAATCTTCTTCGATAGCGATATCAAATCGGTAGGAAGGTGGTGTGACTTTAAATCCTTCGATTGTTTTGTTCACCTCGAAACCTAATTGCATAAATATTCTCTCTACATCTTGACTTGAAATCTCAATACCTAAAATAGTATTTAATTTTTTAAGTCTGAGATGAATTTCATTGCGCTTAGGTAAAGCATTTAAAACTTCTGTAATTTCTCCCGCTTCTCCACCACAATATTTAATAATAAGAGATGTCGCACGCTCGAGCGCTTGTCGCGTGTTCGCAAAATCTACCCCTCGTTCAAAACGGTAAGATGAATCTGTAGATAAGTTATAAGCCCTTGCTTTACCAGAAATTACAATAGGATCAAAGAAAGCACTCTCTAAAAAAATAGTTTGAGTACTATCAGTGACCGATGAAGGCATACCACCCATCACTCCTGCAAATGCAATCGCACCTGAATGATCTGCAATCACTAAATCTTTTTTAGATAATTTAATTTTTGTATCATTAAGTAAATGTATCTGTTCCTCGGACTTAGCAAATCTAATTACAACATCACCTTTTAATTTGTCATGATCAAATGCATGCAGTGGTTGCCCAATTTCAAGTAATACATAATTTGTAATATCAACGATAGGGCTGATTGATTTAATATTGGAACGCTCAAGTCTTGAAGTCATCCAATCAGGTAACAATTTTGTGTTATCTACGTGCTTAATGATTCGGCCGCAGTATCGTGGACATGCTAATTTTTCTTCAACGACTACATTTTTCTTTTCACTGTGCTTGATTGGATTTATTTCATAAGCAATCGGTGAAAGTGAAGACGAGCTATTGGCTGCGACTTCTCTTGCCACGCCCCAAACACTTAAACAATCACTGCGATTGGGTGTTAATTTTAATGTTGTAATTTGGTCATTAAGATCAAGTGCGATTCTTAAATCTGTGCCATTTTTCAAATCAAGATTAAGTTCTAGAATGCCATCCGCTTCTTCAGCTAACCCTAATTCCTTTAATGAGCAAAGCATGCCAAACGATTCAACACCTCGTACTTTTGCTTCTCTGATATCAATCGATGGTAATTTAGCACCTACTAATGCACATGCCACCTTGATACCTTTTCTCGCATTAGATGCGCCACACACAATTTGCAATGTCTTGTCACCAATGTTGACATCACAGACTTGAAGTCGATCCGCATCAGGATGTTTTTTAATGGCAACAATCTCACCAACTACTACATGGCTAAAAGATGCACCAAGAGGATGAGAATCATCGACATCTAATCCCGCCATAATCATGACTTGGTTAAGCGCATCACTATCAAGTGATGTATTAACGTATGACCTTAACCAATTTTCAGAAAATTGCATGTTGAAATATCTTTAAATAAATTGCTGAAGAAAACGTAAATCGTTATTAAAAAAGTGACGTAAATCTTGAACGCCGTAACGTAACATTGTTAAACGTTCTATGCCTAATCCAAAAGCAAACCCTTGATATTGATTTGAATCGATACCGACATGTTTAAATACTTCTGGATGAACCATGCCACAGCCGCCGATTTCGAGCCAACCACCCTTCCAACTCATATCCATTTCGGCAGAAGGCTCTGTGAATGGAAAGTATGAAGGTCTGAAGCGTACTTTTAGCTCTTTATTTTCAAAAAAGTTTTGTAAAAAATCTTCGATGACGCCTTTAAGATCTGCAAAACTCACTTGTTGATCAACCCATAGACCTTCCACTTGATGAAACATGGGTGAATGTGTTGCGTCTGAATCAACACGATAAACGCGACCTGGTGAAATAATTCTAAGGGGTGGTTTATTTTTTTCTAAGTGACGAATTTGTACAGGCGATGTGTGCGTTCTTAATACATAAGATTCATCAATATAAAATGTGTCATGCATCGCTCGAGCTGGATGTGATTCTGGAATATTAAGTGCTGTGAAATTATAAAAGTCTGATTCAATTTGTGGCCCATGTGCCACTGAAAATCCGATGGAATGAAAAAGTGATTCAACGCGATGAAGTGTTTGTGTTACAGGATGCAAAGTACCTTGATCTTCTTTTCGTGAAGGCAAAGTCACATCGAGAGATTCTTCTGCAAGCTGCTTGGCTTGAAATGCATTGAGAATTGCTTCTCTTCTTTTTTCTAAAGCCTCTTCAACGCCCTGCTTCACTAAATTGATCTCAGCGCCTACCTTAGGTCTATCTTCAGCAGCTAATTTACCTAATGATTTAAGCGCTTCTGTTAAAACGCCAGTCTTACCAAGGTATTTAGCTTTAACCTGATCAAGATCAGTTACAGTTTGACACTGATCAAAATCTTCACGGGCTTCTTCTAAGGTATGTTTGAGATTATTCATTGACTATCATTTTAATAAAAAAAAGGAGGCTAGAAGCCTCCTTTTAAAAATTAATAATTTTTACGCTGCTCCTGAACCAGATTTAGCAATTTCGACAAATTTAGCAAAAGCTGCTTTATCGAATACTGCCATATCTGCTAATACCTTACGATCTACTTCGATCGAAGCTTTCTTAAGGCCATTCATGAAACGGCTATATGTAAGACCACATTCACGAGCTGCTGCATTAATACGCGCAATCCATAATGATCTAAATTGACGTTTTTTCTGACGACGGTCACGGTATGCATACTGACCTGCCTTCATAACTGCTTGTTTAGCTATGCGGTATACATTTTTACGACGTCCGCGATAACCTTTAGCAAGTGCTAAAACTTTTTTATGTTTTGCTCTAGCGGTGACACCACGTTTTACTCTAGGCATATTATTCTCCTTATTGAGTTGGCATCATCGCGCGAACGCGTTTGATATCGGTTGCTGAAATGAGGACAGTGCCCCTGAGATTACGTTTTTGTTTCGTCGTTTTTTTAGTCAAGATATGACGTAAATGAGAACGTGTTCTCTTTACCATACCACTTCCTAAAAACTTGAAGCGCTTTTTTGCGCCACTTTTTGTTTTCATTTTTGGCATTTTGATCTCCTTTAGAGTATTAAGAGTGCTTAGGCATGCCGTTTAAGCCGTATCACT
>RHAY01000085.1 GCA_010031285.1 Methylophilaceae bacterium
AAAGAGATGAAAATTGATTGGGGGCGAATTGATTTTATGGAATTAGATAACGAATTAACATTCTTAGAATACAATGCCAATGGACAGTGGGTTTTTCTAGACTATAGAAATGAAATTGGGTTAGTAGATGAGGTAGTAAAATACCTAACCAATAAAAACTAAGAGTATTTACGTAAGATGCGATCTAGAATTTTTTCTTTGTTGTATCAAGTTTTACACAATCACCAACTGCACTTGTCGTAACTGACCCGCTAGGATTCTTAAAAAGTCCTGAATATGAAATTTTTCCAGAATGCCTATCAATTATAATAGTTGTGTTAACGATTGCATCACCTGAGCTAGCTGCCTCATTTAAATGCCATTTATTTGGAGTACTATAATCTTTATAGGAAAGTTTTCCTTCAAAATTTCTGGTTGTAGTTCCATTAAAATTAGGGGATAACGGAGTTATTGATTTTATACTTCCCGAATCAATAATATCAAATACCTCATTAATGTTTAGATGTTCTTCAGAGCCTGTTGAATAAAGTTTTGTGACTTTCATATCACAAGACAATTTAACCTCTTCTGACAAAGCTAAATTTGAAACTAAAAATAAAAAAATAAAAAATAAGTTTTGAATCATGTTGAAAGTATATCTAAAGTTGACGAACTAAATTGCTAAATTGCTAAATTTTTAATATTTTTGCTATTCTTATTAAATGCCATCTCATTAAATGCCATCTTTAACCCCTTATTTTAGGTTTAATGTAGTTTAAGCGGACAGATTCTTGTCCTTTTTATGTCCTTTTGAGTAGGACAAACAGGTACGAAGTAACGGCTCAGCCCCACTAAATCAAGGCTCAGTTGGTAGAGTCCAGGATTGTGATTCCTGTTGTCGTGGGTTCGAGCCCCATCAGCCACCCCAGTTTTTAAATGCATTGAATCTACAGTTAATTGACGATATAGTCATTTCAACTTTAATAAATGTTTAATGCATTCATGGACGATCAGCAACTTCTCCGATATAGCCGCCATATTCTATTGCCTGATATTGAATATCAGGGACAGGAAAAACTTCTTCAAAGTCATATTCTCATTGTGGGCGCAGGTGGTTTGGGTGCACCCATTGCTATGTATTGTGCAGCTGCAGGTATCGGAAAAATAACAATATGTGATTATGATGAAGTAGATTTAACTAATCTTCAAAGACAAATTATTCACGACACACAGTCGGTAGGTATTAATAAAGCAACTTCCGCAAAACAATTTATTCAATTACTTAATCCGGATGTAGAAGTAATTGCGGTGACAGATAAACAAACTGAAGCAACCATGAAGGTGATTGCAAAAGATGTCGATGTCATTATTGATGGCTCAGATAATTTTGCAACACGCTATGCACTTAATCGTATTGCAGTAGATTTAAAGAAGCCTTTGGTTTCTGGTGCTGCGGTAGGATTTGAAGGTCAGATTAGCGTCTTTGATATGAGGCATGACAAGAGCCCTTGTTATCATTGTTTATTTCCTGATACAGGTGATCGCAATGAAACGCGTTGTGCAGATAATGGCGTTTTTTCTCCTACCGTAGGTATGATTGGAACTGCACAAGCCGCCGAAGTGATGAAAATTATCTTAGGCATAGGCGAGTCTTTGGAAGGCCGTTTACTATTGCTCGATGTGAAATCGATGCAATGGAAAAATATTCAACTTAAAAAAGATCCATCCTGCTCCGTATGTTCTAAGTGATTTTTTATGGCAGACATCTGCCATGAGGCCTGATATCACTCATCCCTATGTTAAAATGAATCTTTAACAAATCCTCTATGTGTTTTATTCATGGAAAATAATCTCTCGAAACCTTTTAGTCCAAAAGATATTGAAAGTCATTGGTATGACTTTTGGGAATCAAAAGGCTTTTATCAAGCAGGATTAGATTCAAAACAAAAAAATTCATTTTGTATTTTATTGCCGCCACCCAACGTCACAGGGACGTTACACATGGGACACGGATTTAACCAAACACTTATGGATGCATTAACGCGATATCACCGCATGAAAGGTGACAATACGTTATGGCAACCCGGTACCGATCATGCAGGCATTGCAACACAAATTGTGGTTGAAAGGCAGCTTGATCATGACGGCATTTCTAGACATGACTTAGGCCGAGAAAAGTTCTTAGAAAAAGTGTGGGAATGGAAAGCATATTCAGGCGGTACGATTACACAGCAGATGCGTCGTCTAGGTACTTCGCCTGATTGGTCGCGTGAACGCTTTACGATGGATGAAGGTTTATCCAAAACAGTGACTGAAACATTTGTAAGTTTATTTAAAGAAGGCCTTATCTATCGCGGTAAACGTTTAGTGAATTGGGATATTCAATTACAAACAGCTGTATCTGATTTAGAAGTTGTGCAAGAGGAAGAAGACGGATTCTTGTGGCATATCCAATATCCACTTGCATCCGGTAAAGGCCACCTCACGGTTGCCACCACAAGACCGGAAACAATGTTGGGCGACGTAGCGATTATGGTTCATCCCGAAGATATGCGCTATCAAAAATTATTAGGCCAAATGGTAAAGCTTCCTTTATGTGATCGGGAAATTCCAATCATTGCAGATGATTATGTCGATCAAACATTTGGGACAGGTGTTGTGAAAGTTACACCTGCACATGACTTTAATGACTATGCAGTAGGTATGCGTCATAAGCTCCCTATGATAAGTGTGTTGACACTCGATGGGCGTATTAATGAATCAGCACCAAAAATTTATCAAGGTCTTGAGCGATTCGAGGCGCGTAAAAAAATTGTAGAAGATTTAGAAGCACAAGGTTTTTTAATTAAAACTGAAAAACATAAACTCAAAATTCCTCGAGGTGATAGAACAGATGTGGTGATCGAACCGATGCTCACAGATCAGTGGTTTGTTGCCATGACAAAAAAAGGTCACGATGGAAAAAGTATTACAGAGAAAGCGCTTGATGTTGTAAAGACGGGTGAGATTAAATTCTTTCCGG
>RHAY01000086.1 GCA_010031285.1 Methylophilaceae bacterium
GCAAATTATTTTGGGATTTAGAACTAACTTGAATGTTTTGAAAAAACTATGAAAATCATTATAGCAACATCTTCAATTAAATCAATAACACCTAAGACCTCTGTTTAGTAGGGCCTTAGACTTTTTAATAGTTCTTTATTTTCAACAAGTTAAGCTAAAAAATAAATCGTTTATTTGTTGATATATTCAAATAATTTAACGACTTTAGTAACTTTGTTTGTATTTTTGGCAATATCTTCAGCTTCCTTAGCTTCTTTCTCAGTGAGGATGCCCATGAGATAAACGATTTTATTTTCGGTGATTACTTTGACATGGAACGGCGATACTTTGTTTTCTTTAAAGAAACGTGCCTTAACATTGGAAGTAATTAAAGTGTCTTCTGCTCGAGCTGAAATGGAAGCAATAGGACCTACGGTCAATTCGTTAATGACGGATTTGACGTTGGTAATTTCTTTGACTTTATTTTCGATTTTTGTTTTAACTTCTTGGTTCTGTACTTGACCCACAATAAGCACATGGCCGTTATAACTCACTACACTTGAACTAACTTCCTCTTTGAAGTTTTGAATAGCACCAAATGCTTTTAATTCAATTGTTGTATCCTCAGTAATAATGCCTGGCGTTCTTCGATCTGCAGCTGTATCAATACCTACAGCACCTCCACCAATGATGGCTGCTGGGCATCCCATGAGTTGTAATAAGATGAAAGAAATAAAAAGTAATTTGATATGTTTAAGCATGTTTTCCTCTAAACTTTTATTAACATAGCATTGATATATGACAAAATGATTATATCTCTTTTAAAGAAGTGTTGAGCACGTCACTTAAAAGAGCTTTTTAAAGTGCTTAAAAAATAATTGGGCCGTAATGATGACTGGAAAATTGTATATAGTAGCGACCCCTATAGGCAATTTAAATGACATTACCTATAGAGCGGTTGAAACTTTAAAATCAGTAGATCTCATTGCTTCCGAAGATACAAGACACACCCAAGGTCTTTTGTCCCATTTTTCTATTGAAAAAAAACAATTTGCGGTGCATCAACACAACGAAAAAGCATCCGCACAAAAAATCATTGAATATTTAAAAGATGGAAAACATATTGCATTAGTGTCAGATGCAGGGACACCCAATATAAGTGATCCCGGAGCTCTCATTGTCAAAGAAGTCTCGGCAGCCGGCTTTGAAATTATTCCTATTCCAGGGGCGTCTGCGGTCACAACGGCTTATTCTATTTCAGGGATGGAATATACAAGCTTTCATTTCTCTGGATTTTTACCGACAACCAGCAGCCAAAGAATGAAAGTATTTGAAAGTCTTCAGGCGCAATCATGTCCTATGATTTTTTATGAGGCACCGCATCGCATCATTAAAACTTTAAACGATATGGCTGAGTTTTTTGGTAACCAGCATGAGATTGTCGTGGCGCGAGAACTTACGAAAACATTTGAGAGTATTTATAGAGGTGAAATTTCAAAGGTTAAAGAAACGATTGAAAGTGATAGCAACTTTCAGAAAGGTGAGTTTGTCATTCTAGTTGCTCCCATCCACCATGAAAAAAAAGAATTACTGACCGCAGATCAGCATAGAATATTAAAAATATTATTGAATCATATGCCCACCAATGCGGCAGTGAAGTTAGCTGTGGAAATATTAAACATCAATAAAAATTATTTATATGACGAAGCTTTGAAAATAAAAAAAGATGACTAAAACTTTAACGATTACAAGCCCTGATGATTTTCATGTGCACTTAAGAGATGATGTATTGATGGCGTCAGTGGTGCCTTATACCGCAAAGCAATTTAAAAGAGCGCTTGTGATGCCTAATTTAAAAGTGCCGATTACAACAGTGGATCAAGCGATTCAATATGAATCTAGAATTAAAAAAGCTCTAACAGATGATAGCCATTTTCAGCCTCTAATGACTTTATATCTCACAGACAAAACTTCTCTCGATGAAATTAAAAAAATTCCTGAACATAAACAAATTGTAGGTATTAAATATTATCCGGCGGGCGCCACAACCAATTCTGATTCAGGTGTGAAAAATATTGATAATCGTTATGATGTTTTTGAGCTCATGGAGAAATTAGATGTACCTCTTTTACTTCATGGTGAAGTGGTCGATCCAGCGATTGATATTTTTGATAGAGAAAAAGTATTCATTGATCAACATTTATTAAAATTACATAAAACATTTCCTAATTTAAGAATTGTGCTAGAACATATCACCACAAAAGATGCTGCTGATTTTATTTTAAGTAGCTCTAAAAAAGTAGCAGCTACAATTACACCGCAACATCTTCTCTTAAAATCGACGAAAGAAAATGCTTGTGGTTGCGCAGGTATTTTTTCTGCAGCAAGTGCTATTGAGCTCTATGCTGCGGTATTTGATGAGCTAAATGTGCTAGACAAACTAGAAGGTTTTACAAGTTTTTATGGTGCTGATTTTTATGGATTGGAAAGAAATAAATCATCAATTAATTTAATCAAAGAAGATTGGATTATTCCTGAAAAAATCACTGTGGGTGATGAAGCCATTATTCCACTTTATGCGGGAAGAAAAATTTCTTGGCAATTAATATAGTTTTTTATTATGAAATCGATTGCCATTATTGACGTTAATAACTTCTATGTCAGTTGTGAAAGAGTCTTTAATCCTAAGCTAGAAAATAAGCCTGTCGTAGTATTAAGTAATAATGATGGATGTGCTATATCTCGCTCAAATGAAGCTAAAGCACTTGGTATTAAAATGGGAACACCTTGGTTTAAGCTTAAAGAATTTGCTAAACAAGAAAACGTTACAGCACTCTCATCTAACTATACTTTGTATTTAGATATGAGTCATCGTGTGATGACACTACTCTCCAAATTCAGCCCTGAGCAAGAAATCTATTCCATTGATGA
>RHAY01000087.1 GCA_010031285.1 Methylophilaceae bacterium
CTGACAGTTTTTGGTGCCTTCTCAGGATAAAGCTCAATTTTAAAATTGCCTTGATTGGTTTCAAATTCTACAATTGGATTAGCTGCATACGCTAATGGCGAAAACAATAAAAAAACAAAAAATAATTTGATTAAGTTAAGCGCCACCTTCATACATAATTCTCCATTCGTTATTTTCATTAATCCAATACTGTCTCTTATTCATTTTATTGCTAATTGTGGGGCTTTTATAGTCTTGTACAAAATCTACTAAAATTATTTCATTTTCTGTATTTGGATAATCAAAAAAAGAAATTTCAGATAAGCTAACAGAAACTTTGAGTTTTTGAGCTTGGATCATTCTTTTTCTCTCAGCCCATGTGTCGTAGTTATCTTTTTCACTAAAGAAGTTTTTTGAGTAAAACTTTAAATAGTTATCAGTATCTTGATCTTCCCAATTTTTTCTCCAAGTTTCTATAGCGTGTGCTAGTGAAAGTTTTTTTTCAGTTAAATTATTATTACTAGACTCCAAATCTTTTAGTGAGCGAAAAGAAATGATGGTAGGAATCTTATTGTCATCTAAAATTGGAGCAAGCTTCATTAAATCAGGGTTACTTAATACAATGCATCCATCGCTTGCTAAAGGTGCTCTGTTGTATGTTGTTTTCGGTGTTCCATGAAGCCATATACCGGAGCCATTTCGTTTATTTTTTTTATCGATTTCATTTGGATAGCTCAAAGGGTAGGCAGCATCCCCATAAAAATCAGATAAGGGTTCTTTGATTTTTTTCCCTGTAAAATAAACACCTATAGGTGTCTTCTTGTCACCTTCGTATTGTTTTCCAAATCCATTCTTACCTATAGATACATAATAATCGTCTTTATAGGAAAGCTTTCCATTGATATTTTCATATAGATAAAGCCGAGAGTTGGATGCATCAACATAAAAAAGATATTTTTCCCTATTGTTCAGCTGAGCAAAAATTTTAGGTTCATTTTGAAGGTTAAGGCTATTGAGATATCTCTCAATTCTGACTTTTGCTTCATTTTTAAAATCTTCAATTTCTTCTTTTTTCTCACCCTTGGAATCGACACCAATACCATTAATTTGTTTTGCATGTGCCAAAAGTAAATCGCCTTGAATAAGGTAGGCTAATTTAAAATTGGGTGTTTGTTTGATAAGTATGTCGATGGTTTTAAGTGCTGCATCAACTTTACCTTCAGAAATTTCCACTAAAGATTTTACAAGCATCTTCTCGGGTGTTTCGTATGTTAATTCAGCAGTATTAAAATTTTCATTTGAAATAAATGCTTCTTCACCAGAAGCTTGTGGAATATTAAAAAGAATCGCTAAGATTAGAAAAAAGCGAAATTCTTTTCTTAGAAAATTGTTGATGAAAGTTTTCATCAATTATTGTTTGCCAGAATACTCTTGCTCTATAAACCACATGGCGCCATCTTTTCTTAGGATGAGTGTTTTGCTTGAGAACTGACTTAATTTATTCGATGTATATTTCTGTTTTCAAATAACTATTAATATTTTTTGAGGACCAAGCTTCAGCCCATTCCGTAATGAAGGTGTTAATTTCTGATTCGCCGGTATTGGAAGTATTGTTTTTAACTACAGGTGCATCCTGAGGTAAATTTTTAGGCGGTTGTGTATTTGAAGCTGAGGAGGCAGAAGCTGGTGGCAAAGGATTTGTGGGTGTTGCTTGGGTTATTACAGGTTTTTTATTGATATCATTATTAGCCACTACTTGAGCTGGAGTTGTAATTGGAGTGACTGGCGGTTTAATATCATTTGCATTAAAGAGTTTTTTAATAAGAGATAGTTTTGTTTTAGCTTGCACATTCGTTTTATCAATTTCCAAAGCTGTTTACATGCGCAGTTGCATAGCTAGGATGAGTTTTTATAGCTGATTCAAGAGCCTTTTGCGCCTTATCGTAGTCGCCTAATTCAGCATAAAGTACGGCTAAGTTATTAAATGGTTCAGGCAAATTCGGATGTTTTTCGGTGAGATAAGTAAATGATTGAATAGCTTCGTTATATTTTCCGAGTTCAGCATTTACAACCCCCTTAATAAATATAACCTGAGGATCATTCGGGTTTGTTTTAAGATATTGATCGATTTGTTGAGCCGCTTTTTCTTTTTCGCCTTTTTCAATTAATTGCATGATTGATTTAAAGTCGTCAGCTGCATAAATTTCATTAGCGATAAAAAATGTAGTTAGGGATAAAAGGATAAACAGTAAAAAACCTTTTAAATTCTTAATATTAGAACATTCGTTTTTTTGAGGCATGGTATGATTTACCCTAATAAATTTAGCATAATTCTACCAAATAGCACCCTTATCATCTATATGTTATTTATGAGTAAGCCCTTCACTATCCCCTTGTTTTTCTTGAGCTTAAGGCTTATTTGCAATGATTAAAATCTATAACAGCCTTTCAAAAAATAAAGAGACTTTTGAGCCTATTCAAAAAGGGCAGGTAAATATGTACGTCTGTGGCATGACGGTTTACGACTTATGCCATATTGGTCATGCACGTGTGATGGTAATTTTTGACATGGTAAGACGTTGGTTTGATATTTCAGGATACAGCGTCAATTACGTCAGAAATATTACTGATATAGATGACAAGATTATCAATCGATCGATTCAAAACAATGAATCTATACAAAGCCTGACCCAAAGATATATAAATGAGATGAATGCTGATGCTAAAGCCCTAGGTGTTCTGAGTCCCTCTATAGAGCCTAAAGCAACCGAACATATTGAAGACATGCTTTCTATGATCCAAACATTAATTGAAAAACAACATGCTTACCTTGCTAAAAATGGAGATATTTTTTATTCAGTAAGATCTTTTAATGAATATGGAAAATTATCAGGCAAATCAATCGAAGATTTGCGCGCAGGTGAGAGGGT
>RHAY01000088.1 GCA_010031285.1 Methylophilaceae bacterium
GTGTGCGAGTGTCACCGCCAAACTAAATAAAGAAACTAATTGTGTTGTGCAAGCTTTTGTCGACGCCACACTAATTTCAGCGCCCGCTCTTGTATAAAACACAAGTCGAGACGCTCTAGCAATTGCACTCTCTTGCACATTACATATTGCAAGACTTAAATCATGCCCTAATGATTGAGCATGCTTTAAAGCTTCGAGTGTGTCTAAGGTTTCACCCGACTGTGAAATTGCAATCACCAATTGCTTAGGATTAGGTACCGAATCTCGGTAACGATACTCACTCGAAATTTCAACGCTTGTCTTAATCTTTGCAATACTCTCTAACCAATATTTCGCAGTCACACCAGCGTAATAGCTCGTACCCGCTGCAAGAATTAAGATGCTGTCAGTGTTTGCAAAAACCTCTTCTGCATCACTGCCAAAAAGTCTCGCATCAAAATAACCTCCATCGATAATACCCTCGATTGTGTCTGTGATGGCACGGGGCTGCTCATAAATTTCTTTTTGCATAAAGTGATCAAACTGACCGAGCTCCATGGAAGATAAGGTCACATCGCTGGTATGAACTTTGCGTATGATTGATTTTTTATTTTTATCAAAAATTTGAACATCATCTTTTTTAACTTGAACCACATCGCCATCTTCAAGATAGATCACTTTTTTTGTAATGGCTAAGAGGGCAGAAATATCTGAGGCTATAAAATTTTGTGTATCTCCTAAACCAAGAATGAGAGGACACCCTAAACGCGCGCAAATCATTTCATCAGGATTATTAAGAGAGATCACGGCAATCGCAAATGCTCCCGTGAGCTCATCTATTAACATTTGAGTTGACTCTAGAAGAGTTTTATTTTTTTGGTTTACGTAGTAATGAATAAGATGCGCAATAACCTCGGTATCGGTTTGAGATTCAAAGCTATATCCAAGCGCAATTAATTTTTCACGCTCTTCCTCATAATTTTCTATGATACCGTTATGCACCACCGCAATCTGATTATTAGAAATATGAGGATGTGCATTGAACTCGGTGACTCCACCATGAGTGGCCCAGCGTGTGTGGCCAATACCTAAGAAACCTTCAAGCTTCTGATCTCTTGCCATCGTTTCGATTTCTGCTACTCGACCTACGGATCGAATACGCTCAATGCCATTTCTAAGCACTGCAATCCCTGAAGAATCATAGCCTCGATATTCGAGACGACTTAATCCTTCGATTAAATGTGGAACAATATTTTGATTTGAAATTGCACCTACAATGCCGCACATAGAATTAAGTCTCTTTATTTTTTTGTAGGTTTAGTCCAGCCCGATATGCTGGTTTGTTTTGAGCGAGATACGGTAAGGTCACCCGGCGGTGCATCTTTTGTGATGGTCGACCCTGCCGCGATAGTGGCACCCTTACCAATTTTAATAGGGGCCACTAATGCGGTATTTGATCCGATAAAGACATCATCTTCAATCGTAGTTGGATGCTTATTAGCGCCATCATAATTACAAGTAATCGTACCGGCACCAATGTTGACTGATTTACCAACTAGGCTATCGCCGACGTAACTTAAGTGATTAATATTCGTTTCATTATTTACTTCACTATTTTTAATTTCAACAAAATTACCAATATGCACTTGATTTTGAAGTTTTGTGCCGGGTCTTAATCGTGCAAAAGGTCCAATACGGCAATGCTCCCCGATACTACTTTCGACAATATGTGAGTAAGGTTCAATCGAAGTGTGATCACCTATCGTGCTATCTTTAATATGTGAATATGCGGCAATCTTCACATGATTGCCTAAATGCACTTTGCCTTCAAAAATACAACCAACGTCAATGGTGACATCTTGACCTGCGGTGATCTCACCGCGAACATCAATACGATTTGGATCTATAATAGTGACGCCCTCTTCCATCAATTGTTTTGCTGTCATAAGTTGATAGTTTCTTTCCATGGTTGCTAATTCAGATTTCGAATTAATCCCGGTAATTGATACTTCATTATCCGCAGATTCACTTAATACTTCAATGTTATCTTCAATCGATAGCCCGACAATATCTGTCAAATAATATTCTTTTTGTGCATTATGATTGGTGAGTCGTCCAAGCCAATTATTTAAAAGATGATTCGGGGCACACATGATCCCGGTATTAATTTCTTTGATATTTTTTTGTGAGGCATCACAATCTTTTTCTTCTACAATTTTTTGTATACGGCCATCTTCTCTTACGATTCTGCCATAACCTTTTGGATCTTCTTTGGTATAAGTTAAAACTGCTAAATTTTTTTGACCTTTTTTAATTAAGCTCTGAATTATTTCTTGATCAATCAAAGGGACATCACCATAAAGAATGAGTGTGCTGCCCTCATCTTTAATGAAAGGGATTGCTTGTTGTAAAGCGTGGCCTGTTCCTAATTGTTCCTTTTGTTCTACCCATTGAATATGGTGTGATGAAAATGTTTTCTTAACGAGTTCACCGCCATATCCATAGACCACGATCAGTTGTTTTGGATTAAACGACATAGAAGCATCAATGACATAACCTAAAAGCGGTTTATGAGCGAGCGGTTGCAAGACTTTGGGTAAATCAGAACGCATACGCGTTCCTTTGCCTGCAGCTAAAATCACAATAGATAAAGACATCTTCGCTATTTTATCGTCTATTTGTCGTCACATGACATAAAAAAAGCAGCCTTAAAAGCTGCTTTTAATAATTTTGTAAGTTTTAAAACTTAGTGTTTTTGACGAAGTTTTTGAATGGCTTGAATTTGTGCAATCGCTTCCGCTAATTCAGCTTGTGCTTTTGCATAATCTACATCGGAAGTACGATTCTTCATCGCTTCTTCAGCCGCTTTTTTGGCTGCACTCGCCTGCGCTTCATCTAGATC
>RHAY01000089.1 GCA_010031285.1 Methylophilaceae bacterium
TTGGCTCTATATCGAAAAACAGCCTGACTCTAAAATCGCAAATCATGCTTGGTACACCTTTTGGTATGTTGTTCCCACCTTGCCGATGTTCTTGGCATTTCCTTTTTTACTTAAACGGTTTGGTTTTTGGCCAACACTTGGTATTTCTGTTGTAATTACTTTGATTGCGTTCTATATTTTTGCAAAAATTTTGAAGCCCTATGGTATTGAACTTTTATAAGCACAGGCTATGAGCACTATTTTTAAATCTGTTTTGATGGCATTTCATTTGCTCTTGGCGGTCATTCTTTGTCTCGTCATGATTGTGCTTCCAAAAAATATCCGTCATATGATTATTCAATACTGGGCGAAACGTCTCTTACGTATTCTAAAAATTAAAATCACACTCTCTGGCGAAGTCTTAAAATTTTTAGGTAAAGATAGTTATCTTGTAGTTTCAAACCATATTTCATGGCTTGATATCCCAGTCATCTTTTCATTAAAACCCATGACATTTGTCTCAGCATCTGACGTCAAGACATGGCCTATTATTGGAATGCTCGCTAAAATTTCTGGCGCCATTTTTGTGGAACGCAATCGCAAATCAAGCCTTGTTGAAGTTATTCAAGCAATGAATCATCATTTTAAAAATGAAAAGCGATCGATATGTATTTTTCCTGAAGGTGTTACGTCAAATGGATATCAAGTGCTACCTTTTAAGAGCAATTTATTTCAGTCGGCTTTCGAATCTAATGTATTACTTTTACCCTTATCGATTAAGTACAAAGAAAATAATGTACTTACAAATCGTACAAGCTTTCATGGATCAACAACTTTATTTCAATCTTTCAAGCGTGTAGCCAAATCCAATCTGATTGAGGTCGTAGTTGATATTGGACGTCCAATCAAACCTAGCCAATCAAGAAAAGACTTATCACTCAAAATTCAAGAAGTTATTGCACTAAAAATTAACTGAACGCCGATTTATATGGGTCTCATCTCAATGTTATAATGAGCGCTTTTTAGATTATTCATCAAAACCATGTTAAAAATTACTGCTATCTACGCTGCCATCCTCACCTTTATCTACGTTAAGTTAACATTAAATGTCATTAACTTAAGACGTGAAAATCAAGTATCTTTAGGAGATGGAGGTCGAGAAGACTTACAGCAGGCAATTCGTTCGCATGGTAATTTTGCAGAATATGTGCCTTTAGGTCTCATCCTCTTAGCATGCCTTGAGGCTAATCATATTCATTGGACGATTGTTCTCCTCTTAGGTGGAGTATTTACTGCAGGCCGACTTTATTACGCAAAAGCTTTTTTAGAAGCCACTCATAACATTGAACTTAGAGTAAAGGGTATGAAGTTCACGCTTTGGGGCTTGCAAGCACTTGCAGCAACCAATGTGATTGCCCTCATTATTCAAAAAATTCTTTAATATTTAAGATTTTCTTATGAGTGCTTTTATGACGATTGATGCCTCAACGCTTCACAGCATGATCAAGCAAGATGACTTAATTTTGATTGATGTAAGAAATGATGATGAAGTTGCAAGAGGCGTGATTCAAGGGGCAAAACATATTCCACTTGCCAATCTCCCTCAAGCATTCGATAAACTCTCTAAAAAATCTAGTATTGTTTTTTATTGTCATAGTGGTGTTCGTTCAGCACATGCAGCATCTTACCTTGCTGAACACGATTATCATGATGTGTATAACTTAGCGGGTGGTGTAATTGCATGGGCAAATGCTGGGTATACTTTTTCATCGCTCAAATAATATGCATTATGACCATGAAGTAGACGCAACAGGACTTAAATGTCCGCTTCCTATATTGCGATGCAAAAAAGGTTTAAATGAAATTCAGTCAAACCAGGTCCTAAAAGTTATTGCAACGGATCCTGGAAGTAAAAAAGATTTTGATGCATTTTGTCGTCAAACAGGGCATGAGCTTTTATCCCTTGAAGATGACCATGGTGTGATTACCTTCTTTATCAAGAAACGTCATTTAAGCTAATTTTTTTAGCTGCACTTCTAGCTTTTCAAAAGTCTCTGTAAATTCTTCTAAGCGTTTTTTCTCTTGAGCCACAACCGCTTCAGGCGCTCTATCTATAAAACTTGCATTTTCTAACTTAGTCTTAGCTTTTTGAATCTCCATTTGAATGCGATTGAGCTCTTTTGAAATTCTCTCTTTTTCCTCTGCTGCATTCACTTCAACTTTAAGCATTAATTTAAAGTCTTTCACTAACATCACGGGTGCATCCATCGCTGGAAGTTCACCCACAATCTCAACATCAGTTAATTTAGCGAGCGCTTTAAGATAAGACGCGTATAGCTCGAGTGATTTTTTATCGCCTGCAATCACAAGTGGAATCTTGTGTGCTGGAGAAATATTCATTTCACCGCGAAGCTTTCTACAAACATCTACCATCTCTTTTAAAACTGACATCCATTGAATACTTTCTTGGTCGATTTTTTTGCTGTCACTTTGCGGGTAGGGTTCTAACATAATTGAAGGGCCTGACCTGCCGTTCATAGGGCCTATCGTTTGCCAAATTTCTTCGGTAATAAAAGGCATCACTGGATGTATGAGTCTTAGAATAGTCTCAAGAACACGCAAAAGTGTTCGACGTGTCGCTCTTTGTTCTGCTTCACCACCCATTTGTAATTGAACTTTAGCCACTTCAAGATACCAATCACAAAATTCATCCCAGACAAATTGATAGAGCTCTTGGGATAACAAATCAAATCGATAATCTAAAAATGCTTTTTCAATCGCCACTTCTCTTTCTTGCAATAAACTCACAATCCAGCGGTCAGCTTTTGAAAATTCTAAATAGCCATCCACACATTCACCAAAACCATTTTC
>RHAY01000090.1 GCA_010031285.1 Methylophilaceae bacterium
ACACCGCCTCGAATCGCGCCCCCTGTATCTTGCGCCACCATCAATCGCTCAAGGGGATCGCTCGAATTAGGTTGTGTCGTCGACAAGAAAATAGGTGCTCCTAAAGGAATAAACTTTGGATCAATCGCCACACTTCGCTCAGCTTCAATCGAAACCCCTAAAGCCCCAATCGGCCCTGGTAAATCATTCGGGAGTTTTCTAAAGAACACATAACTTGCATTCATATTTAAGAACTCTCGTAACTTCGTAATATTTTTCTTAGCCCAGTTTTTAATACCTTCCATCGAGGCTTCAGCCATTGTGATTTCTTTCTTTTGCACTAAGGTAGAACCAATGGCTTTAAATGGGTAACCATTTTGATCTGCATAACCAATTTGCATCATCTCCCCATTATCAAAATGAATGATGCCTGAACCTTGAATTTCTAAAAAGAAAGCTTCGACAGGATCTTCTACCCATACAATTTCGTTACCTGCCAATGGTGCGCCTTGACTATCAATCTCAGCTCTTGATAAATAGGGCACTAATTTATTGCCTACTAATTTTCCACGTAAGCGTTTTGATTTAAGTTCTGGATAAATTTCGCTGAGATCTACCGTGATCAAATCCTTAGGCGTTGTATAGAGCGGGACTTTGTAATGGGATGTTTTAACTTTACTCCCTTTTAAGACAGGCTCGTAGTAGCCTGTAATCATGCCTGTTTCAGAGCCATCCATATTGGTCGCAAGATAGACATTAAAATATTTTTTAAAATAATTCTGAATGTTTTCGTCACTAGGTTCTTTAATATCATCAGCAATATCACATACTTTTTTCCAAGCGTCTTTTTGTTTGAGAGCAGAACAACTTCTAAGCCATGCCGTCCAAGCAGGCATTAAATTGTCACTTTCAAATGAAGACTCGATCGCACTCCAATCTGATTTCTTTAAAAGGCCATAATCAGGAATTTTTACGAGCTCTTCTTTTTCAGTTTTGATTTTTGGACAATCACAATTGGATTTCACATCTGATACTTTTTCTCCCTTATGCGATACCTCGGCGCATGAGACAAGAAATAAGGTAAAAAATAATAAAATAAAACGTTTCATTTAGTGAAGCGTCCTTGGCATCGATAGAATAAATAGAGGAATTTCAGCGTCGAATGATGTCCCATCTTCAGTCACCATCTGATACGTACCATGCATCGAACCCACAGGGGTATTGATTTCAGTGCCACTGGTATAAGTATAAGACTCATGAGGTTGTATCAAAGGCTGTTCACCGACCACACCTAAGCCCTTTACTTCGAAAGATTCTTCATTGGCATCGGTAATAATCCAATGACGACTCACAAGCTGTGCAGGGACCAACCCATCATTACTAATCGTCACTGTATAACTAAAAAAATAACGATTATGTTCAACACTTGATTTTTCATCTATAAATTGAGTTTCCACACTAATACGAATCGCATGTAATTTTGTGGATCCCATAATGTTAGGAAATCATACCTTGTGTGGGAGAGCTCGGTGATGCTGAATATAATTTTTTTGCCATACGTCCGAGTTCCATCGCAATCGCAGCATCAGATGCAGTTCCGACACCTGCATCAACTAACACAGGCACTTTTGCATGTTCAATAATAATTTGTAAATTCCATGGATTTAAAATGCCCATCCCTGATCCAATAAGAGAAGCTAAAGGCATGATGGCGCAACACCCTATGTTTTCAAGTTCTTTTGCAACAATCGGATCATCCGATGTATAAACCATGACATCAAATCCTTCTTTGATTAAAACGTCTGCAGCTTTTAAAGTTTCAATCACATTGGGATAAAGTGTTTTGGGGTCACCTAATACTTCTAATTTCACGAGCTTATGCCCATCTAACAACTCGCGCGCCAAACGAAGGGTTCGAACTGCATCATCAGCCGAATAACATCCTGCTGTATTAGGGAGATAAGTAAAGCGATTCGGTGGAACAAAATCAAGTAAGGATGGCTCACCTTCATTCTGACCGATCCCGCAATCACAAGCTGATCTTTTTTTTGTGTCATTTAACCACCACCTACCGCGCCCACAATTTCTAATTGGTCACCATCTTGAAGTGTGATGTTTTGAAATTCAGATTTTGAAATAATCATGCCGTTTTTTTCTATAGCAATGCGTTTACCTATGAGATTAAGTTTTGTGACTAAACCTTCAACTGTCATCGAATTGTCATCAAAAGATTTTATATTGCCGTTAATTCTAAGTTGCATAGTTGTAAATTTTTTTAAATGAATATTGAATTTTTATTCAAATGTAACGTCTTAAATTTGTGAAACACAATTTCACAAAATATTTGTTTATCCCAAAAGGAAACCTTATATGCAAAATTATAATACAGATTCAACGAAGCCTTTGCCAAAAGCAAATGATGAGATAGTTGAGGCTCTCTCTCCGCAATATCAAGAGATTGAAACTCAATTTGATGCAGCACTTCAAGCCTTACGCATAGTCCAAGAAGAATACAATCTTGGTTCAAAGTCGGCAGATGAAGTTGTGCGTGCAAATCAAGCTGTCTTAGATCTGAGTAAGGCTCGTTCACGAATTGCCTATCCTGAAATTCCACATTTTGATGTGCCGACGGTTTTGATCGCACAAGATCTCTCTCCGGCAGATACTGCAGATTTAGAAACAGATAAAATTTTGGCAATTGTCACAGCAGGTGGTGGACCAACAAGCCACACCGCAATCATTGCCAGATCAAATGGAATTGCAGCAATTGTTGCTTGTCCAGGAGTTGTGGAGGCTGCATCTGCTAATGCCGGTGCAAGCGTTGCAGTTGATGCCACAACTGGGCAGATCACCTTTAATCCCAATGATGCT
>RHAY01000010.1 GCA_010031285.1 Methylophilaceae bacterium
CCTATAATTAATCGAAAGATTTTTTATAGAACTAACTGTTAGTTAGTATGTCCTATAAACACCCCGCTTTCGAGCGGGGTGTTTTTTTATAGGATCCATGATTATTCATTGCCAAGGAAAAAGAATGTTTAAAAAAATATTATTTGCTGCATGTGTTTTAAATTTAATACAAGTTGGATCGGTATTTGCTTTAGGCCAAGATCGTGAGGATGGCTTGCCAGGAATGCCATATCGAATCCCTACGGATAAAGAATTTAGAGTATGTGCCGACCCTGAAAGCCTTCCTTATTCAAATCAAAAAGGTGAAGGTTTTGAAAATAAAATTGCAGAAGTTTTAGCAAAAGATTTAGGCAAAGAATTGACTTATGAATTTTGGCTAGATCGTCAAGGCTATTTAAGAAATACAATTAATGCGCAGCGTTGTGATGTGATTATTGGTATGGGAAGTGATGTCGATAGTTTGCGTACTTCTAAGCCTTATTATCGCTCAGGTTATGTATTTGTATATCGAAAATCAAGTAACTACAATATTAAAGATTGGGACTCTGAAGATCTTAAAAAAGGCATTATAGGTATTGTAGGTGAGAGCCCTCCAACGATTCCATTGCGTGATCATGATCTTATGGCGAATGCTCGCCCTTATCGATTGCAAAGAGACCTCAATTTATCACCAGGCCACATGATCGATGATTTGGTGGCAGGAAAAATTGATGTTGCGATCATATGGGGGCCAATTGGTGGCTACTATGCAAAACAATCTAAAGAACCTCTCGTTGTTGTTCCTGTGCCTGAATATAAATCAGTAAATGTAAAGGGCAAAGAAGAGTGGAATATTTCTGTGGCTGTTCGTAAAAAAGATAAAGATCGCATGGAAATGATTCAAGGTGCATTAGATCGTAATCAAGATAAAATTTTGAAGATTTTGGATGATTATGGCATCCCTCATAAGCCCGTAGTTTTAGGGGATAAGATAGGTAATTAAAGTTAAAAAAGTCACTCAGAAATGAGTGACTTTATAACAAAAAATGAGTAATATTACTTTGTCTTTTTTAAGATTTTTCGGTAGTTGAAACGATTTTTAGAATTTATATTTTGGAGAAAATATTCTTCAGAGTTTACGCAATTTTTAGGAGAAATTATGTTAGTCAAAAAAATACTTATGTCATCACTTTTAGTTTCTATGATGACATTCGCAGGTATCGCATCTGCTGATATTTCATTTGTAAAAACAACAGATGGAAGTGCATTAAAAATTGATTCATCACTTTTTGATACGCCTGCAGCAAAAGAGTTTTTAGCTACTGGAAAAAACCCTTACGTTGGCAATGCAGAAGCAGTTGCTAAGGGTAAAAAGATTTTTGGTATGTATTCATGTACTCAATGTCATGGTCCAGAAGCCAAGGGCCAAGTAGGTCCAGGTTTAGTAGGTCCAACATTCCGTTATCCAAAAGATGCAACTAATAAAGGTATGTTTGAAACAGTATGGAACGGTACAAATGGCGGTATGGGCGCTAAAGGTATCGGTTTAATGGATGCAACAGATCCAAAAAATGGTATTACACCTGACGAGCTTTTAAAAGTGATTGCTTGGATTCGTAGTAACGGCACTGTTACTGGTAACGAGTAAACAGAATCATCTCTAGTTAATACTTCAAAAAAATAATAAAACCACTCCTGTATAATTGCAGCAGTGGTTTTTTATTGTCTGTTGATTAAGGAATGAAGATGCATAAGATTGTGATTGTGGGTGGTGGTGCAGGTGGTTTGGAGCTTGCAACAAAACTCGGCGATACATTAGGTAAAAAGAAAAAAGCCGAAATTACACTTATTGATTGCACTAAAACACATGTATGGAAACCGCTGCTTCATGAAATTGCTGCAGGGAGTATGAATCCAGACAAGCACGAACTAGAGTATATGGCGCAGGCACATTGGCATCACTTTCGTTTTCGCTTAGGTCGCATGGATAGGCTAAATCGTCGCAAAAAAGAAGTTTCGATTGCGCCTTATGTCGCAGCAGAACATTCGATTGCTCTCGATACACAAGAGCAAGCTGAAGTATTCCATCAAAAATTACATCATGCTATTTTAAAAGCACAAACTCAAAAGAAACCCATTCAACCAGGTCAATTGGAGGTTGTGATTGTCGGTGCTGGTGCTACAGGTGTTGAGCTCGCAGCAGAACTTCATAAAGCGACGCGAGAGATGACAGCCTATGGTATAGATCGAGTAAATCCTGATCGTGATATTAAGATTTCTATTATTGAAGCGAGTCCTCGCTTACTTCCAGCGCTGCCGAAAAAATTATCACATTCCGTAGAGTTAGAATTAAGAAAATTACGCGTACATCTTTATATGGGTGAGCGTGTGATTGAGGTTTCTGCTAAAGGCGTGAAGACGCATAGCAAACGTTTTATTCCTTCAGCGTTGGTCGTATGGGCAGCAGGTGTGAAAGCTCCTGATTTCTTAAAAAAAATAGATGGATTAGAAACGAATCATATTAATCAGCTATTGGTTCATACTACTCTTCAAACTACACGTGACGATTCTATTTTTGCTTTTGGCGATTGTGCAGCATGCCCAATTGACAGTACTGATCAATTTGTCCCGCCAAGAGCGCAAGCAGCTCATCAACAAGCATCACTACTTTTCAAATCGATGAAAATGCGCGTGAAAGGTAAAATGAATTTACCTCAATACGTTTATAAAGATTATGGCTCCCTCGTAAATATGGGTGAGTATTCAACGGTAGGTAATTTAATGGGCTCATTAATGGGCGGATCTATGTTCATCGAGGGTTTTATTGCAAGATTGATGTACCAGTCACTTTATAAAATGCATTTGATGGCACTTCACGGATTTATGAGTACTGCCCTTCAAACACTGGCTCGCATTATTACGCGACGCACTGAAGCACAAGTTAAATTACACTAAATAATTTTTTTATAGTGTTTATAAATTGCAAGCATTGTCATACTGACAAATAAACCTAGAAGAATGATGATGGTATTAATTGAAAATTCTTCTCGCACCATCCAGGTATATGTCCCGCTTAATAAAAGAATACCAATGTTTTCATTGAAGTTTTGAACAGCAATTGAATGACCTGCGCCAATGAGAAGGTGACCACGATGTTGCAAAAGTGCATTCAATGGCACAATAAAAAACCCACTAAGTGCGCCAATCAGTAAGAAGATAAGACTTGCAATATACCAGTTGTGAATCACAATCATGCTCATCACAAAGCCACCCATCAGGACGCCAGCAGGAAGTACCTTTACAGAATCTTTGAGACTAATATAGCGGGCTGCTATGACGGACCCAATTGCAATACCAAAAGCAACCATAGCGGTTAAGCGTGTTGATTCTTCTAGGTTGAATTGCAATGCGTAACCTGCCCATGCAATCACAATCAATCTGAGAGACGCGCCTGCTCCCCAGAAGAGAGTGGTGACAGCAAGCGACAATTGACCTTCAGGATCTTTCCATAACACTTTAAATGCATGCCAAAAATCTTTCACCATAAACCAAGGATTTTTTTTTGGTAATTTATGATCAATGGGCAATAAAGGAATATAGCGATTAAAAATAGCTGCGAGTAGATAAAGTCCTGTGATGATAATAATGGCAACTAAAGGATCAAATTGAGCAAGCGCACCACCAATGATCGAGCCTAAAATAATTGCAAAGACTGTTGAGCCTTCCATCCATCCATTCGCCATCACAAGTTCTTTTGGTGGGAGAAGTTCAGTCAAAATTCCATATTTAGCAGGAGAGTATGCAGCAGCACCCACCCCTACAATCGCATAAGCATAGAGTGGTTGCATCCCAAGCAACATAGATAAACTTCCTATAAATTTAATCGCGTTGGAATAAAACATCACACGACCTTTAGGATAAGCATCTGCAATACCGCCTACAAAGGGTGCCAAAATAATATAAGAAATTACAAAAAATTGAAGCAACAGTGGCTGATGCCAATGCGGAGAATTGAGTTGAGCGAGTAATGCTATTGCTGCAAATAATAGTGCATTGTCAGCAAGCGCCGATAAAAACTGTGCAATCAGTAAAGGTATAAATCCTTTTGAAGCTTTTAATTTAAAGAGTTTCAGCAGCATAATCAGCTAAGCGTGAACGTTCACCACGGACAAGAGTGATGTGACCATTATGATCCCATCCCTTGAAGCGATCAACGACATAAGTTAAACCTGAGCTGCCTTCTGTTAAATAAGGGGTATCAATTTGAGCAATATTACCTAAGCACACAACTTTCGTACCTGGACCTGCACGTGTAATTAGTGTTTTCATTTGCTTAGGTGTTAGATTTTGCGCTTCATCAATAATAAGATATTTATGCAGGAATGTCCGACCACGCATAAAGTTAAGCGACTTTACTTTAATACGAGAACGAATAAGATCTTGTGTAGCGGCTCTTCCCCATTCACCGGCTTCTTCATCTGTTTTATTTAAGACATCTAAATTATCTTCTAACGCACCCATCCAGGGTGTCATTTTTTCTTCTTCAGTGCCTGGCAAGAAACCAATATCTTCACCCACAGGCACCGTGACACGTGTCATGATAATTTCATTGTAGATTTTTTTATCAAGTGTTTGAGCTAAACCTGCTGCAAGTGTCAAAAGTGTCTTGCCTGTACCTGCTTGACCTAAAAGAGTAACAAAATCAATATCAGGATCCATTAAAAGATTGAGTGCAAAATTTTGCTCTCGATTTCTAGCATTGATACCCCAAATATTATGTTTGCCATTAATAAAATCTTTGGCAATTTCAAGTGTGGCGGTTTTACCAGATATTTTTCTAACGATTGCGTGAAAGGGTTTATCGAATTCATAAAAAATAAATTCATTAATCGAAAAGTTAGGACACATAGGTCCTGTCAGTCGATAAAACATTCTGCCATTTTCTTGCCATGATTCCATATCTTTACTGTGCTTCTCCCAGAAGTCTTCAGGAAGTTCTGTGATGCCGGTATAGAGCATCTCAGTATCTTCAAGCACCTTATCGTTAAAATAATCTTCGGCGGCAATGCCTAAGGCTCTGGCTTTAATACGAATATTGATATCTTTACTTACAAGAATAACCTGACGATCAGGATGTTGATTTTTAAGATAGGAGACAATACCTAAAATTTGATTATCAGCTTTGCTACCAGCAAGCATAGGTAAATCATGAGGAAGTGCTGTTGTTTGTAAAAAAAGTTTTCCTGTGACATGTGTATTGCCTTTGATGCCAAGTGAGCGTCCTTTTTCTAAGCTCTCTTCATTTGTTCCTATAATCTCTTCTAAATTACGACTTGTTTGTCTTGCGTTTCGTGCAACTTCACTGACCCCTTTTTTATTGTTATCGAGTTCTTCAAGGGTGACCATTGGAAGATAGATATCATGTTCTTCAAATCGGAAAATACTTGAGGGGTCATGCATTAATACGTTGGTATCTAAAACGAAAAGTTTAGTTGCACTATTTTTTTTGGCCATAGTTAAATAGAGTTATGTTGTTTAATAAATTGTAAAACTTCTTTGATATGACCTTCGACTTTGACGCCTCGCCATGCCTGAATCAATTTTCCATTGGGATCAATAATAAAGGTGCTGCGCTCAATACCTCTTACCTGTTTACCATACATATTTTTCATTTTGATGACACCAAATAATTCACACGCTTTTTCTTCTTCATCACTTAATAGCTCAAAGGGAAAAGTAAATTTTGCTTTGAAACTTTCATGGGACTTTAAAGTGTCACGAGAAATGCCAAATATCTGGGCACCAAGCGCTTGAAATTTTTTAAAAGCATCTCTAAAGTCAACGCCTTGTGTTGTACAGCCTGGTGTTGCATCTTTTGGGTAAAAATAAATGACAAGGTACTGACCTTTATAATCTGATAGATTAAATTGAAGACCACTCGTGCCAGGAAGCTTAAATGAAGGGACTTTTTTATTGATTTCCACGTCTCTATATTAAGCGAGACTAGTAAATAACTGGATATCTACCCAAGTATCTTTTTCTAAATGAGCCATATCTTCATGCAGTACGATAAAGCAGTTCGCTTCACTCATAGACCTGAGAATGCCAGAACCTTGATCCTTTAAAGGGGTAACATTAAAAATGCCGTCATCATCTTGCTCATAAATACCTCTTTGAAATTCTGTCCTGCCAGGTATTTTTTTAATGGACATTAAAAGTTTTGCTTTAATAAGAGGCACTTTAGGAATGGGCGTTTGACCCGCTAAAGTCAAAATAGCCTCCCTTACAAATTGATAGAAAGTGACCATAGTCGATACAGGATTTCCTGGAAGTCCAAAATAATGACAATGACCAATTTTTCCGTAAGCGAGTGGTCGTCCTGGTTTCATAGAAATTTTCCAAAATAAAATTTCGCCAATTTTTTTTAATATTTCTTTCATGTAATCTGCTTCACCTACAGAAACACCACCGGTGGTAATAATCACATCAGCCATATTGCTCGCTTTTTTCAAAGTATCTTCAATAATGTTTTTATCATCCGGGACGACACCAAGATCGATCGCCTCTACATCAAGACATTTTAAAAGACCAATCAGACTATAGCGATTGCTATCGTATACTTGCCCAGGTGACAGAGGATTTCCAAGTGAAATAATTTCGTCACCTGTCGAAAAAAAAGCCACTCTAATTTTTCGGAAAACTTTGATGGAATCTATACCAAGTGAAGCAAGTAAACCTAAATCACAAGACTCTATCCTTCGGCCACTTTGAAATACTATTTGCCCACTTTTTATATCTTCGCCTAAGCGTCGAATATTTTGATTGAAAAAGGGCTTTGTTTTGAATGCAATAATATCTTGATGAGTTTCAGTATGTTCTTGTGGAATCACAGCATTTAATCCAGCAGGAATACTGGCTCCTGTCATAATGCGCACGGCTTCATTGGCATTACCCTCTAATTGATTGCCTGCAAATACTTTGCCGGTGATTTGGAGAGAAAAAGGTCCCTCACCCTTAAGCGAATCTATATTAATTGCATAACCATCCATGGCTGAATTGTCATAATTTGGAACGTTTATATTTGCTTTGACAGATTTAGATAAAATACGATGCAAGGCATCTTTGATATGAATGGTCTCTTCTTGTTCAAGAGGGCTCAGAAAATTGGTGATCCATGTTCTGGCTTTTTCAACAGACATCGCATTAGGATCGTAATCATGCTCAATATTAGATTTAGAAATTAAGTCACTTAAACTGATATCTTTTTTCATAGAAGTGTTTTCTCTAATTCTTGAGGCGTATTAATATTAATAAACTGTGACTGATCATGAAATCGCACAACACAAAAAGGGAGTTGTCTCACCCAATCTTCAATCTTACGTCCTCCTTGATTAAAGAAATCTTGAAGATTTTTTAATGTAGATGTATGACATAAAAGACATGCTGATTGTAAACCATCATTTGTTTCAGGCACTGCAGCGAGAGTTTTTTGTGCCTCAACTGCTTTCATTAAATCTGCAACAAGACTATGTGGAAGATTAGGTGTATCGCATGGCACGAACTGAATCCAATCCGTTTTTATTTTTTGTAAGCTAGTTAACATCCCTAAAAGAGGGCCTTCTTGATTAGATAATGCATCATCGATGAGAGGTAAACTAAATTTTACAAAATCATCTTGATTTTGATGTGTATTAATCACAATATGTTTTGCTTGGGATTTCATACGGTCAATGACATAAGTAATTAAAGGCTTATCTTTAAATAAAACAGTTGCCTTATTTTGAACCAACATACGTTTTGATTGGCCACCCGCTAATATGACCACCGTGACTTTGTCATACACTTAAATTTAACCCCCGGTATGTGACATAAATCGCACGACCGCAGGTTTATGGACCTTAAGATTAAAATCATGCGATTCCGGTTTAACCATCATACTTTCTATGATTGCTTTTTGAATAGGCCAATCTTCATTCGGATATTGTCTTAAAAGTGGCATGAGTTCTATTTTTTCTTCTTGTCCTAGGCATAAAAATAATTCGCCTTTTGATGAGACTCTGACACGATTACAGGTGTCGCAGAAATTATGGCTATGAGGAGAAATAAAACCTATCTTGGTCGTCTGATTAGCGACTTGCCAGTATTTTGCAGGACCACCCGAAGTGAAAGTGGTTGGGATTAAATTAAAATGTTTTTGTAAATTTTTTAATACTTCGTCATTGCTTATGTAGGTATCTTTTCTCCTGTGATCTATATCACCTAAAGGCATTTCCTCTATAAATGAAATGTCTATTTTTTTTCTGATTGCAAAATTAACAAGATTAATAGCTTCATGATCATTTGTATGGCGCATTAAAACCGAATTGAGCTTGATAGCTGTGAATCCTATTTCCATTGCTTTATCAATGCCTTCTAAAACTTTATTTAAATCACCGACCCGTGTAATTTTTTTAAATAAATGATGATCTAAACTATCAAGACTGATATTAATTCTTTTAACATTCGAATCTCTTAGCATTTCAGCATGCTCAACTAATTGGCTTCCATTTGTTGTTATGACAATTTCTTCGAGGGTTGGTATGGTTGATATTTCGCGAAAAAGCCAGCCAATATTTTTTCTAACCAATGGCTCTCCACCGGTAATTCTTACTTTTGTGATACCAAGTGAGGCAAAGATTCTTACAATTCTTGCTGATTCTTCAAGGGTGAGTAATTCATTGCGAGGCAAGAATTTCATATTTTCACTCATGCAATATAAACAGCGAAAATCACAGCGATCTGTGACTGATAGGCGAAGATAATTTATCTTTCTATCAAACAGATCAATGAGTTTTAGTGGGGATTCTTTTTGCACAGGCACTTAACTATGCTAGCTCGACTTCAACAAGACAATCATGAGATGTCGGTGAATGTCCCATATCGCCAAAGGCGTTTGAACTCACAGAATTAACAACGCCTTTATTATGTTGCCTCCAATAACCTAAAGTTGCCACTACAATACCTTGATTAACATCAGTAGTAACTTTTGATTTCGCTTCAAAGTAACCTCGGTCATTAAAAACTTTAGCTTGATCACCATCTTTGATTCCACGAGCGTTAGCATCGAGAGGGTGAATCATTACGAATTGCTCACCTTGAGCTTTGAGTTTATTTTCAATATTTGCATAACTTGAATTAATAAACCCGTGACTTTTTGGCGCCAAAATATTTAAAGGATACTTTTTGGCGAGTGAAGGATTTGCGGATGGGGTTTCTTTTGATGGAATATAATCCGGAAGTTCTGGGATATCTTCGCCCGGTTGGAAGGCATCATACATTTGTCTAAAAGGGCCAGCGACAAAATTCTTTGCTCCAATGACTCTAAACTGGCATTTACCAGAAGGGGTGGGGAATTTGCCTTCTTTGTGAGGGGCGCGATTATCTTTTGTTCCAACTTTTATTCTCGCGTAACCATGTTTTTTTAAATAGGCTAAATCTATACCTTCACACGCAGGTGAATTCCAATCAACATAATGTTCTAGACATTCACTATCTGTCCACTTAAAACACTCTTCTTCAAAGCCAAATCTTTGAGCAAGACGTCTAAAAATTTCATAGTTCGGAATCGCTTCACCAGGAGAATCGACGCATTTAGTATTATATGTAAGGTATAAATGACCCCAAGATAAAATAATATCCTCCTGCTCAGCGCCCATGGAGGCCGGCAAAAGAATGTCGGCATATGCCGCCGTATCAGATATAAAATGTTCTGCTGACACAAGAAATAAATCTTCCCGTTTTAAGCCTTCTAATATTTTTTCACTTTCGGTTGCTTGTGTTACAGGATTTGTATTCCAACACATCATTGATTTAATAGGTGTCTTGAGTTTTTGTTCACCTGTTAGTACTCTTCCTAATTGAAGATTATTGACCACTTGAGTACCTTCAGGAATGAGATCTGGCCTACATATCACATCAAATTTATACGGTTGCTCCCAGACGGGAAATTGAAGGATACCCCCACCTACATGTCTCCATGCGCCAGTAAGTGCTGGAAGGCAAGTAACTGCTCTGATTGTTTGGCCGCCCCCCCAGCTTTTTTCTAGAGCAACACCAATTCGAATTGCAGAAGGTTGTGTTGTTGCATATTCTCTGGCAAGTTTTCGAATGTCTTCTGCTGGAATCCCTGTAATAGCGGCTGCCCACTCAGGAGTCCTTTCTTTTGCTAAAGCTGCTAATTCAGGAAAGCCTTCGGTATATCGATCAACATAATCTTGATCAACTAAATTTTCTTGAATAATGACATGCATCATGGCCATTGCAAGCGCACCGTCTGTCCCAGGCTTAGGGCAAATATGCCAATCTGCTTCTTTAGCTGTTTTAGAAGCATAAGCATCAATTACAACAACTTTCGCACCTTTTTTTTGCGCTTCTTTAACAATATGCCAATGATGGAGATTTGTACTCACAGAATTACAAGCCCAAATAATAATATATTTAGAATGAATAAAACTTTCTGGATCCACACCGGCTGTTGGCCCAATTGTGAGGAGCCAAGCCGTGCAAGAACCCTCCCCGCAAAATGTTCTTTCAGTGACAGTAGCACCTAATCTTGCAAAGAATGAGTCACCTCCGTTTAATCCATGCACTAATCCCTGATTGCCCAAGTAACTATTAGGCATAATGGCTTCTGAACCATATTCGTTAATAATGGTCTTCCATCTGCTGACAATAGTATCAAGCGCTTCATCCCATGAGATTCTTTGAAATTGTTTAGACCCTTTAGGCCCAACTCGTTTCATAGGATAAAGAAGTCGGTCAGGATGATAGTGACGTTTTTCGTAATCTTGAACTTTGACACATAAGCCACCACGAGTCATCGGATGATCTTTATTGCCTTTGACCCCGATAAGTTTATGATCACGAACTTCGTAAATCATTGAACAGGTATCCGGACAGTCATGCGGGCAGCCGCCATGAAAAAATTGACTTTCTTGATGAGCTTGAATTGCCATACCAAATCCTTTCAATTTTAGTTTGAATAATACTAATGCCGGAGCGAGACAAGATTATAATAATGTACTTTAGGGGAAAAGTAATAAAGAAATAAACATGGAGACGTTTGTGAATGAATCTATCTTGAGTCCTCAAGACTTTAAGGTTGTAAATCAGTGCATTGAAAATTATAGACACATGCCAGGTGCTCTATTGCCATTATTGCATGCGATTCAAGATGATTTGGGATATATTCCTCAAGTTGCCTACCCAAATATTGCGTCTGCTCTAAGTTTGTCTGTGGCTGAAGTCCATGGAGTGGTAACTTTTTATCATCATTTTAGAACGCATCAACCTGGCCGCAATATCCTTCAAATTTGTCGTGCAGAATCTTGCCAAGCGATGGGAAGTGATGCACTTGAAGCCTATATTAAAAAGACGCTAGGTGTCGAATTTCATGAAACTACTCCTGACGGATCGATTACGCTTGAGCCTATATACTGCTTAGGGAATTGTGCTTGCTCGCCAAGTGTCATGATTAATGAAGAAGTTCATGGCCGTGTAGACCACAAAAAAATAGATCAATTGATTTCGGATTTAAAGGGCAAAACATGAGTATTAAAATTTTTGTACCCATAGATTCAACAGCGCTCTCTCTTGGCGCTCATGAAGTCGCAGAAGTCATTGCAAAAGAAGCACAAGCTAAAAAAATAGATATTGAAATTATCCGCAATAGTTCACGTGGGTTATTTTGGCTAGAAACTCTAGTTGAAGTCGAAACACCCCAAGGGCGAATAGGTTTTGGCCCCGTTACTCCAAGTGATGTGAAATCTTTATTTGATGCAGACTTTATAAATGGTGGTAAGCATCCTCTGGCATTAGGCTTAGTTGCAGATATTGATTGGTTAAAAAAACAAGAACGCTTAACTTTTGCACGTATGGGTATTACAGAGCCCACCAGTATTGATCAATATGAAGCACATGACGGATTCCAAGGCTTAAAAAATGCACTGAAATTAAAACCTGAAGCGATTGTAGAAACCATAACTTCTTCTGGTCTGCGCGGTCGAGGCGGTGCAGCTTTTCCGACAGGGATTAAATGGAAAACGGTATTGGATACCAAAGCTACACAAAAATACATTGTATGTAATGCGGACGAGGGGGACTCAGGCACTTATTCAGATCGCATGATTATGGAAGGCGATCCTTTTGTTTTGATCGAAGGCATGATTATTGCAGGTCTTGCTGTTGGGGCCTCACAAGGTTATATCTATCTACGTTCTGAATACCCTCACGCGTTAAAAACTTTAAATGAAGCTATTTATCAAGCGACTAAGGCGGGATATTTAGGCGAAGATATTTTAAAGTCAGGCCAAGCTTTCCATTTAGAGGTAAGACGCGCAGCAGGCGCATATATTTGCGGTGAAGAAACTTCACTATTAGAGAGCTTGGAAGGTAAAAGGGGGCTGGTGCGATTTAAGCCACCACTTCCTGCAATCGAGGGCCTATTTGGAAAACCAACTGTTGTTAATAACGTCATTTCACTCGCAACTGTACCCATTATTTTGTCCAAAGGCGCTAAGTATTATCAGGACTTTGGCATGGGTAAATCACGGGGCACGCTACCTATTCAACTTGCAGGTAATTTAAAACGCACAGGGCTAATTGAAAAGGCATTTGGTATTACTTTAAGAGAACTTCTTTATGATTTTGGTGGAGGCTCTCTATCAGGTAAGCCTATTAAAGCCGTGCAAGTGGGTGGTCCATTAGGAGCATACCTTCCTGAATCTCAATTTGATACGCCACTCGATTATGAAAAATTTTCTGAAATTTGGGCGGTCTTAGGGCATGGCGGTATTGTAGCGTTTGATGAAACAGTGAATATGGCTAAGATGGCGCGTTATGCATTTGATTTTTGTGCGATTGAATCATGTGGAAAATGTACACCGTGTCGAATTGGATCGACCCGTGGTGCGGAAGTGATTGATCATATTATGCAAGGTCATGATGTTAAGAAACACGTCGCATTAATTAGAGACCTGTCAGATACCATGTTAAATGGATCTTTATGTGCATTAGGTGGTATGACACCTTACCCCGTTTTGAGCGCTTTGAATCATTTCCCTAAAGACTTTGGGGTTGATGCAAAAGATCTCAAGGCATAGACTAACACATTGATTTGATGATTTATTTTGAGATGATATATGGATGATGTA
>RHAY01000091.1 GCA_010031285.1 Methylophilaceae bacterium
AGGCAAAATTGCCCTAGATTTTAAAAAACATTTCTCAATAGTTAATAATCACGTATGTTGACACTCAAATCGGTTGATTCCCAAGCTAAGATTTTTAGTCAGCTACCTGTCCATAGCTATATCAATCCCGATATTTTCGAGATAGAAAAAAAGGCGATTTTCGATAAATATCCAAAATATTTAGGTCACCGCCTGATGGCAGCAGAACACGGTAATTACCAAGTTTTAGATGCGCTTAATCAATCCGCCGTTCTTGTAAATAATCATGGAAAAATTAATGTATTAAGCAATATTTGCCGTCATAGGCAAGCACTTATGCTTGAAAACAAAGGTTCAACGTCACATGTCGTCTGCCCACTTCATCGTTGGACATATAGTCTTGATGGAAAATTGGAAGGTGCGCCTTACTTTAAAGAAAATCCATGTCTAAATTTAAAATCATTTCCGGTGGAAGAAATCCATGGTCTCATTTTTAAACAAACACAAAAGCAACCATCGAAGAATATGAAGGACGCGATGGCATTTAAACAATTAAATCAATTGTTAAATTTTGAATCTTACAAGTTACATAGCATCAAAATTGATCATTACAATTTTAATTGGAAAACATTCATTGAAGTTTATCTTGAAGATTATCATGTATGGGCGTTTCATCCCGGTCTTAACAATATCGTGAACTGTGATGATTTAACTTGGGAATTTAAATCATTTTCATCTATTCAAAAAGTACCGTTTAGAGAAAAAGATCATTCACAAAGCACTCCGATCTATGACCATTGGAAATCTAAGATTAACGAACAAAGTACTGACTCAAAACCACCATTTGGGGCAATTTGGCTCACAATTTATCCTTTCTTTATGATCGAATGGTATCCCAATGTGATTGTCGTTTCTCATCTCATTCCCGATGATGCAGATCACTGTAGAAATATTATTGAATTTTATTATCCAGAAGAAACGATTCTTTTTGATCAAGACTATATTGCTGCGCAACAAGCCGCATACAACGAAACCGCTCTTGAAGATAAAATCATTTGTGAAAAAATGCACGAAGGAAGACGTCTACTCTTTAAAAACAAACAAGAAGATATGGGTCCATATCACGAACCATTAGAAGATGGGTTAAAGCATTTTCATCAATGGTACCAAACAGAAATGTCTTCATATCTATGACAAATCAGAAAAAAGGCATGCTATGGATTATTGTAGCGACCTTCTTTTTTTCACTTATGGGATCATTTGTAAAGCTTGGCGCTACACATTTTTCAAGTGTAGAGCTTGTATTCTACCGATCATTTATTAGCTTATTATTCCTTTTTATCTATATTGTAATAAGTCAAAAAGAAATAAAAACGCCCCACCTGAGAAAACAAATTGACCGCGGCGTTGTCGGCTTTTTATCTTTAGCTTTCTTTTTTTATGCTATCGCACATCTCAATTTAGGTTCTGCGATGACGCTCAATTACACCTCACCGATATTTCTTGGATTTTTCCTTCCTCTCATTTCACATCAAAAAATAAAAAAATCTATCTTGCTATGCACCATCACTGGTTTTATTGGCACTTTATTTATTCTTGATCCGCATGGTGAGTGGCAAAGTTGGTTTGCAGGTTTAATAGGTTTGATATCAGGCATTGGTGCCGCTCTAGCTTACATTCATGTCATTCAGCTCAGCAAACTTAATGAGCCTGATTGGCGAACTGTTTTTTATTTCACGCTAGTATCAACAATAGGTTCGGGATTGTGGATTAGCTTTACCGATTATCAAAGATTAATATGGGATGATGTTTGGATACTTATTCCACTTGGCTTATCAGCGACTATTGCTCAAATTGCAATGACCCGGGCGTATAGACTTGGGAATTCGCTCGTGATTGGGACGTTGTCTTATTTGACGATTGTTTTTTCAGGCGTCATCAGTCTTCTTTACTTTAATGAGACGATGCGAATAGAGGATGTACTAGGCGCAATTCTTATTATTGCGAGCGGCGCTATCTCGTCAAACATTAGCTTAAAATCAAGGGTCAATTAAACCGCAGCGAATAGCAATGAGAGCAATCTCTGCAGAATTATTGGCATTTAATTTCTGCTTAATATTATATAAATGAGTGCCTACTGTTCGAGGGCTTAAACATAGAGTATCTGCGATATCATTTGTACTCTTACCTTTAGCCAAAGCCATAAAAACTTCAAACTCTCGATCTGAAAGAATCTCTACAGGATTTGTTTCACCAGATAATTGTGTAATCGCCATTTGTTGAGCAATATTGGGCTCTAGATAACGTTTTCCTTGATGGATAGATTTGATTGCTTTAATTAACTCTTCTGCCGCACTTCTTTTTGTTAGATAGCCCATCGCACCTGCATTAAGAACACGTTTAGGATGTACTGAATCTTCATGTGCTGATAAAACAAGAATCTTGGTATTTTTATCTTTCGCCATAATTCGATCAATGGCTTCAAGGCCTCCTATACCAGGCATCGTAATATCCATCACAATAATATCGGGCTTCAGTTCTTGAAAAAGTTTAACTGCCGCTTCTCCGCTTTCGGCTTCTCCGATAACTTTAATATCTGTCTCAGCTTCAATGAGCATCTTAAAACCCATGCGAACGACAGCATGATCATCAACAAGCAATATTTTAATTTGACTCAATCTATATCCTTTTTTAAGTGGGCACAGATATTAAAATCTGTGTGCCTTGATTCTTTTTGGAAATTAACTCAAACGAACCATTTAGAGATTGGATGCGCTCTTGCATACCTAAAATACCAAAATTTTTTGTTTGATCTACTTTTTTAAGATCCATGCCTTGCCCATCATCACTAAA
>RHAY01000092.1 GCA_010031285.1 Methylophilaceae bacterium
TGAATATTGATCACGCGCTGTGGATAACGCTTTACAAAATCTTCGCTTAAAATTTGCATGTAGCGAGCGAGCACAATAAAGTCGACATGATACTTATCAAACAATTCAAATTGCTTTGCTTCGGCTTCTTTCTTTTTATCTTTTTCAACTGGAATATGAAAAAAAGGAATGCCATAAAATTCAGCGAGTTTTTGGGTGTCTAGATGATTGCTAATAATAAGTGGAATGTCGCATTGGAGCTCATTATTCTTATAGCGATGAAGTAAATCTGCTAAACAATGATCGTATTGTGACACCATAATCGCCATACGAGGCTTGTCTTTAGAAAGCTTTAATTCCCATGTCATCTTATAAGTTTTGGCAATACTTTCAAAAGCCTTTGCGAAAGAAGCTTCATCCAACGAAAAGTCTTTTAAGTCCCATTCCACACGCATCAGAAAGAGACTATTTTCAGCATCTTGGTGTTGATCAGCATGCAAAATGTTTGCATTATGTTGATATAAAAAATCTGCGATAGCCGCCACAATACCTTTGGTGTCAGGGCATGTAATTAATAAGGTCGCTGTATTTTTCATAAGATTAATTATCCATCTTGAATAAAACGAATTATACATGGACAATCAGGAATAAAATAATAAGTCATCTCTATCAAAAGCCCTAAAATACAATCTATGGCAGATAAAATTAACATCCTGTTAGCTAATCCTCGCGGCTTTTGTGCAGGCGTAGATCGAGCGATTCAAATCGTTGAAGAAGCATTATCTCAATACGGTAAACCTATTTATGTGCGACACGAAGTAGTCCATAACCAACACGTCATCAACGATTTAAAAACAAAAGGTGCTATTTTTATTGAGGATCTTAATGATGTACCTAAAGGATCTCATGTCATTTTTAGTGCGCATGGTATTTCAAAAGCCATTCGTGAAGAGGCAAAATCACGCGAACTCATACCGATTGATGCCACTTGTCCATTAGTGACAAAAGTTCACGTCGAAGTCAATAAAATGCTTAATCAAGGTATGGACATTATTATGATTGGACATAAAGGCCATCCGGAAGTAGAAGGGACGATGGGTCAAATTGAAGCGCATCATACAAATCGCAAAATGCACTTAATCGAAACAATTGAAGATGTTAAACATTTAATGGTTGATCATCCAAATAAGATCGCCTATGTGACCCAAACCACACTATCGATTGACGACACAAAAGCCATCATTGAAGCTTTAAAAACAAAATACCCAAATATTGAGGGGCCTAAAAGTGATGACATTTGTTATGCCACACAAAATAGACAAGATGCAGTCAAAGAAATAAGTAAATTATGTGATCTCATTATTATCGTGGGCTCACAAAATAGTTCTAATTCAAATCGTCTCAAAGAGTTAGCTTTAAGAGAGGGTGTTGAAGCTTATATGATCGATCATGAGGATCTTCTTCAGTCATCCTGGCTTCTTAATAAAAAAAATATTGGTATCTCTGCAGGAGCTTCAGCACCAGAGATCAGCGTTAAAAATATTGTAAACAAAATTGAATCGCTCACGAAAGCTCAAATCCGTGAACTTCCAGGCGTTGAAGAAAGTGTTGTTTTCAGATTACCTAAGATTTAAATATGGCTTTTAAAAAACCTATTTCCTCTCTTATATTAATTTATACAGAAGATTTTAAAGTGCTACTTATGGAGCGTGCTGACAAGAAAGGTTTCTGGCAATCTGTGACAGGAAGTTTAGAAGAGAACGAAACACCAAGAGATGCTGCAATACGAGAAGTATTTGAAGAAACAGGAATCCATACAAGTCAGTATGATCTTGAAGATTGGAAACTTTCTCACAGCTATGAAATATACACGCATTGGCGATATCGTTATGCTCCTGATGTGACTCACAATACAGAATATATTTTTGGACTTAAAGTGCCTAATGCCATACCTATTCAGTTATCAAAAGATGAGCATGTGCAATATCGATGGGTCGATTGGCGTGATGCGATGGATAAAGTTTTTTCTTGGACCAATGTTGAGGCCATTAAAAAATTAGCCGAAATTCATCAACTAAAACTGTAAAATAGATAATCTATGCAAGTTGCTCAAATTAAATTTAATACCTTTGAATCGATCAGCGATGATGATTGCCAACAAAGAATTATTGCAGCCAAAAATAAACTGGGTAAAGATTTAGTCATCTTAGGTCATCACTATCAACACGAATCTGTTTATCGACATGCAGATTACACAGGTGACTCCCTAAAACTTTCTCGTGTGGTTGAATCGCTTGACGCTAAATATATTGTATTTTTAGGTGTGCACTTCATGGCTGAAGTTGCAAATATTCTATCGAGACCTGATCAAATCACGATTCTTCCAGACCTAGCCGCGGGATGCTCAATGGCAGATATGGCGAACTTAAGCAAAGTGGAAAGAAGTTATCGAGAACTTTCAAAAGTACTTTCATTTGATGAAGTCATCACCCCTGTCACCTATATTAATTCTGCTGCGGACCTTAAAGCTTTCTGTGGTGAACATGGTGGGATTGTCTGCACTTCAACGAATGCCACAAAAATTATTGAATGGTCATTTAAACAACGTGAAAAAGTTTTATTTTTCCCTGATCAAAATTTAGGTCGATGGAGTGGTCATAAAATGGGTATTCCCTTAGATGAGATGCCTGTATGGGATCCTGATCTTCCCCTTGGTGGCCTTACTGAAGCACAAATTAAAAAAGCGAAGATTTTTTTATGGAAAGGTCATTGTGCCGTTCATCAAATGTTTCGTCTTCAAAATATTGAACG
>RHAY01000093.1 GCA_010031285.1 Methylophilaceae bacterium
TCCTTGTCCGATTTGCCGTAAAGAAGGGGTTAAGCCCTATTCTTTACCTAAATGAAAAAATTATTTCACGCTCTTATAAGGATTTAAAACCGATTAATATTGACAACGTGCCGATGGAAATCGATCGCCTAGTGAATTCATTAAATAATCTGATGGGTGAACTCGATAGCGCAATGAAATCTGAAAATCGTTTTGTAAATGATGCCGCACATCAACTTCGCACACCACTTGCTGGAATCTTAGCGCAAATTCAACTTGCGCAGGAGACAAAAGATGAAGCTGAGATTAAGCATCGCTTGGAACAAATCAGTCAAAGCTCAAAGCGTCTTATTCATATCATTAATCAACTTTTATCCTTAGCTAAAACACAGCCTGAAGCAACACATCATTCAAACTTTCAAAAAATAGATTTAGTCAGCGTCACCAAAAAGACAATGGAAAATTTATTTCCACTCGCAGACCTAAAAAAAATTGATATGGGCTATGAGGGTAACCACCAAGAGACGTTCATCATGGGCGATGAACAAAAACTCTATGACCTAATCCATAACCTTATTGAAAATGCGATAAAGTACACGCCTAATGCCGGCAAGGTAAATGTGTCGATAGAAATGAAGAACGATAAAATTTGTTTAACGGTTGAAGATACGGGCAAGGGCATTCCTAAAGACGATCAACCTAATATCTTTAAACGCTTTTATCGCGGAGATAATGTGAGCCAAGCGGGCAACGACGCCGGTGCCGGTATTGGCCTTGCCATAGTCAAGGAAATTGCCAATATGCATGACGCTACGATTGAGATTGATAGTCGTAACGAAAAATCAGGCTCAAGGTTTTACGTCTTTTTCAATCGCCTAGATACTTAACTTTTTAAAATGAGATGCTTTGATTCTGTCAAAACATGCTCATAAAAAGCTTTTGCAATCGGTGTTAAAGCCTTTCCTTTTAAATGAACAAGATGCCATTGCGAATTGATTGGAAAGTCTTGCAGCTTTAATACTGAAATTTCATTATCGTAATCAAATTGGTCAAGTGCATGAATTGACATGACTGCAACGCCCAATCGACTTGCGACCGCTTTTTTAATAGCTTCATTACTTCCTAGCTCAAGCAAAAGATTAGGTGTAAATTTTTTTTGTTTAAAATGAAGATCGGTGCTCATGCGGGTACCTGATCCTAGTTCTCTTAAAATAAATCTCTCCTCCTTTAAATCTTGCAATCGAAGATTTTTTTTATTTGCCAGCGGATGTCCTTTATACGCAATCATACAAAGGGGATTGGGCATTAAAATATGATCTTCAAGATCAATGTGTACCGGCGGTTTTGACATCACATATAAATCATCGCTATTGTCTTCCAATCGCTTAATCACTCCGTCACGATTTAATATTTCGAGAGATATATCTACTTCAGGATATTTGCTACAAAAAGAACCTAACAGTCTTGGAATAAAATACTTTGCAGTGCTCACTACCGCGACTCTTAAATTACCCTTAGTTAAACCTCTCGTTTGTGTTACATGCTGCTCAAAAGCCTCCCATTGTGCTGTCATTTCTCTCGCTGTTTTGGCAAGTTCAACCCCTAATTGTGTTAAATGTACTTTTTTTGAAATCACTTCAAATAAAGGCAAACCAACATTTTCTGTGATTTCTTTGAGTTGCATCGATGCGGTAGGTTGAGTGACGTGCATCATACGAGCTGCCTTAGTAACGCTCTCTGTTTGAGCAAGCGCTAAAAACAATCGTAATTGTCTGAAAGTTATATTCATAGATTTAAATCTATATATAATTAATTAATTATTGATTTTACACTATGACATGTTATTCATACAATCTTGGCTATGAATAACTTTCTTGATCCAGCAATCTTATTTTTTATATTCGGTGTTTTGGCGGGATTTGCTAAATCTAATTTAGAAATACCTCAGCCTATTGCTCGATTCTTATCTCTCTATCTTTTAATGGCCCTAGGTCTTAAGGGTGGGTTTGCACTTTATGAATCAGGCATTACGACCGAAGTCCTGACGAGCTTAGGAGGTGCTATTTTTATGGCTATCCTTGTGCCTTCAATCGGCTATTTAATCTTAAGTCAAAAATTAAAGAAATTAGATGCTGCTGCTATTGCCGCAACTTATGGATCTATTAGTGCTGTGACCTTTATTACAGCCTCACAGAATTTAGACGAACTAGCCATTCATTACGGTGGTCACATGGCCGCAGCTATGGCGCTCATGGAATCACCAGCAATTATCTTTGCTATCATAATTGCGAGCAAAATTAGAACGCAACAAGAAACAAATCAAGTCAGTCGCCCAAGTTTGGCAAAGATTTTTCACGAGTCCTTCACAGATGGCGGTCAGCTTTTACTCCTAGGTTCAATGATTATTGGAATCATTAGTGGGGATATCGCGCATGAGGTGTTAGCCCCCTTTTCGATTGATCTATTTAAGGGAATTTTATCTTTCTTCTTACTCGATATGGGGCTACATGCCGCTCGAAATATTTCCGAATTAAAAAATAAACCTACCATTTGTTTTTATTACGCAATTCTGGCCCCGTTGAGTCATGCAATCATGGCTCTTATATTGGCAAAGTTACTTGGTCTTGAATTAGGCAATGCCATTTTATTGATGGTGTTAGCGTCAAGCGCTTCTTATATTGCAGTCCCTGCAGTATTGAGGCAAGCCTTGCCTGAGGTAAG
>RHAY01000094.1 GCA_010031285.1 Methylophilaceae bacterium
ATAGATTGCTATCAGTAATGCGTAATGCATTTGGTGGTCATGCAGTAAAAAAATCTAAATAACTTTTTTTACATTCCTATATATCTATGACGAAAATTGATGACTGCACCCTGGTCCTCTTTGGTGCAAGTGGAAACCTTTCCAGAATAAAACTTATTCCAGGTCTTTTTAGACTCGATTCTCTTGGCAGATTGCCAGAGAAAATGAAAATTCTTTCAGTAGGAAGGTCTGAAGTTGAAGAAAAGGCATGGCGAGACGATATAAAATCCATGCTTGATATTAAATTCAAAAAAAATTACGACGCAAAAGTATTTGATCGTTTTATTGCTAGAAATTTTTATCACGCAAATCCACCTGATGATAGTAAAGCTTTTGAACGACTTAGTGAAAGACTCTCTGACACATCAACTTTTCCACAGAATTTAGCTTTCTTTTTGTCTGTTAGGCCCTCTGACTTCGCTTCGATTGTTGATTTACTTGCGAGCGTTGGCTTAACGGATGAGAGCAAAGCTTGGCGTCGTGTTGTCATTGAAAAACCATTTGGTACTAATTTAGAAACAGCTCAAGCACTTCAAAAATCTATCACCAAACATTTAAAAGAAACACAGATATACCGCATCGATCATTACCTCGGTAAATCAGCACTACAAAATATTCTTCTCACGCGCTTTGCAAATCATATTTTTGATCCGCTTTGGTCGCATGAGCATATCGATCACATTCAAATTACAAATAATGAAACGCTTGGTGTAGGTGAGAGAACTCAATTCTATGATGCGACCGGCGCTTTAAGAGATATGATACAAAGCCATCTTATGCAAATGCTTGCATTAACAACGATGGAAATGCCTCAAACATTGAGCCCTGAAAATATTCGTGCTGAAAAAATTAAAGTCCTTGAATCAATTAAACCTATTCCTCTTGACGAGCTTAAGAAGCATACTTTTAAAGCACAATATGGTCGAGGTAATATCAATGGTGAAGAAGTTAAGGGTTACTTAGAAGAACTTGAAGATCCAAAGAGTGTTGTTGAGACCTACGCAGCTCTTAAGTTCTACATTAATACACCAAGATGGAAAGGTGTACCTGTCTATGTAAGAACAGCGAAGCGTCTTCACGCATCTGACACTGCGATAGCCATTAAATTTAAAAAAGCACCGCTTTCGCTTCCTGAGCAAGCCGATAATTGGCTCGTCATCAGTATTCAACCTAAAGAATTTACCCGGTTTGAAATCCAAACGAAAATTCCAGGGCTTGATACTAAAGTAAGAACGGTAGCTATGGATGCTCCAAATAGAATTTCAGGAGATGAAAGTGTAGATGCCTATGAATCACTTCTACTTAACTTGATGCAAGGCGACCAATCTTTATACCTCCATATCAATGAGGTAGAAGCATCATGGAGACTTCTTGATCCTGTAATTAAGGCCTGGAATGAAGATAAGAGTCCAGTCTTTACCTACCCTGCTGGGAGTGCTGACCCTCTTGAATCGAAAGTTATCTTTGACAAACCTGAACAATTTTGGCGTCAGAGTATTGAAATCGGTGAAAATAAGCTCTAAAGTTATGAAAATTTAATTCATTAGAAATCCCGTAGCGTCAAGATTGTGCAAACGGGATTTTTCTTTTTTGAGACAAGAAAATTATGACGATAAAATCAGATAAATGGATAAGAAAGATGGCCGAAGAACATGGCATGATTGAGCCATTCGAACCTAAACTTATTCGCGAAAAAGATAATCAAAAAATCGTATCCTATGGCACATCAAGTTATGGATATGACATTCGATGCGCTAATGAATTTAAAGTATTTACCAATATTAATAGCACTATCGTCGATCCTAAAAAATTTGACCCAAATTCTTTTGTTGAATTCAATGCCGATTACTGCATCATCCCACCTAACTCTTTTGCACTTGCAAGAACAGTGGAGTATTTCAGAATTCCAAGAAGTGTTCTTACTGTATGCTTGGGCAAATCAACTTATGCACGATGCGGCATTATTGTAAACGTCACACCTTTTGAACCAGAATGGGAAGGTTATGTGACGTTAGAATTTAGTAATACCACACCTCTTCCAGCAAAAATTTATGCAGGCGAAGGTTGTGCTCAAGTGTTATTCTTTGAGTCCGATGAATTATGTGAAACATCCTATAAAGATCGCGGTGGTAAGTACCAAGGTCAAATAGGCGTAACATTACCTAAAATATAAAGGGTTAATATGAAATTTAACTTCCCCGTAGTCATCATTGATGAAGACTTTAAATCTGAAAATTCATCTGGTCTTGGTATTAGAGTTTTAGCAAATGCGATCGAGGAAGAAAATTTTGAAGTCCTTGGCGTTACAAGCTACGGTGATTTATCTTCATTTGCTCAACAACAAAGTCGGGCTTCTGCATTTATTCTATCTATCGATGATGAAGAGTTTATTGAAGAAAACCAAACCGCTCTTCAACATTTAAAAAATTTCGTAGATGAAATTAGATTTCGTAATGAAGAAATTCCGATATTTCTTCATGGCGAAACAAGAACAAGCCGTCACATTCCCAATGAAATCTTAAGAGAACTTAATGGCTTTATTCATATGCATGAGGACACGCCAGAATTTGTTGCGCGTTACATTGTGCGCGAAGCCAGAACTTATTTAGATAGTTTGCCACCACCATTTTTTAAAGCTCTTACTCATTATGCAGGCGATGG
>RHAY01000095.1 GCA_010031285.1 Methylophilaceae bacterium
TATAAACTGATTCAAGATTTTTGAGATGAGGAATAATAGATTTATATTTTTTTGTTAATTCAGGCGATGTCTCTTTCAATAAATCACTCACATCTGTATAAGTCATTCGTGCTTTGGATTCCATGACAGAGGGATAAAATTTATACAATGTCACTTTTCCATGTGGGTCAATTAACATGTCACAAATCATGCATAATCGATCTACATGTGGATTAAGTGAACAAAGGCCATTTGAGAGAGCCTCTGGCAACATCGGAATAACTCTTCTGGGGAAATAAACTGAATTACCTCTTTCAAAAGCTTCTTTATCTAAAGCGTTATCAGGTTGAACGTAATAACTCACATCAGCAATAGCAACTACTAGACGCCAATTTTTACCAGCACTTTCGGCATAAACTGCATCATCAAAATCTCTTGCTGTTTCACCATCAATTGTGATGAGCGGTAAATCGCGTAAATCAATTCTTCCTTTATAGTCTTTTTCTGAAACTTTTTTTGAGAAAGATTCCGCAATACGGATAGTTTCGTCTGAAAAGTTATAAGGTAATTGGTGTTTTCGTAAAGCAATCTCGATTTCCATACCACTATCAGCATAATTACCAAGAATCTGAATCACTTTTCCCATGGGTCGCGACTTAAATGAGGGTTGAGCCGTAATTTCAATGACCACGATTTGTCCTGGTTTTGCACCCATATCAAGATGGTACGGAATAAGAAAATCCTGATTAATTCGCTTGTCCTCAGCAGCCACAATAGTCACACCTTGACCCTGAACGACTCGACCGACTAGGGTTTCATTTTTTCTTTCCAGAATCTCAATGACTTTACCTTCAGGTCGTCCTTTTCTATCCTGACCAATAGTTTGAACCATGACACGATCGTTATGGAGCACTTGCATCATTTCTCTTGAAGACAAGAAAATATCATCACCTCCTTGATCTGGGATTAGAAATCCAAACCCATCTGGATGGCCTTGCACGCGGCCTGGGATAAGATTTAATTTTTCAGAAATACAAAAATCATCTTTACGATTTCGCAGAATCTGACCTTGTCTTTCCATGGCTCGAATACGCTTAGAAAATGCTTCAGACTCATCATCAGCAATTTCAAGTAATTGATTGAGTTTTGAAATTGAAAGAGGCACACCTTGATCAGCCATCACCTTTAAAATCAATTCACGACTTGGCAAAGGTTTTTCATAAAACATAGCCTCGCGTTCTTTTTGAGGATCTTCATGGCGAATCGATTTATTTTTTTTGCTCATAGGTGTGACATTGTGACATTAAATTACGTAAACATAAGATGCTTTTAATTTAAAGCATACAAATGTGGAAGATTTCGACCTAAACCTTTGCAATCCAATCCATAGCCAAATACAAACCGATTAGGTACTTTGAGACCAGTAAAATCTGATAAATGAGATTTGTTTTTTTTGAGCTCTTTATCAAAAAGAACAGCCGTATAAATCTCTTTTGCATTCATTGTGCGACAAAGCGATACCATTTCACTAAGTGTAATGCCCTCATCCAGGATATCGTCAAGAATCAACACAGTTCTATTCTCAATATCCTTTGGCGGCATAACGAGCCAGCGAATTGAGTCTCCCGTGAGAGAGTTTTCGTATCGTGTTGCATGAATATATTGATATTGAATATTCTTTTTTATTTGAGGTAAAAGCTGTCCTGCAAAAATCAAAGCTCCATTCATGGCGACTAATACATAAAGCTCATTTGCATGAATGCTTTGATTGATTTGATAAGCAATATGATGGATTGCATTTTTGATTTCAGCTTCAGAATAAAGCACTGAAGATTGATTTATTAATGTTTGGATCGTATCCATTAATCAATAAATCGAATCATGATATTGATTTTAGAAATTCAATAAATTCTTTTCCGATTTCTGGATGTCTTTTTGAAAATTCAATATTAGCCTTCATAAAGCCTAATTTATCTCCACAATCATATCGCTTACCTTCAAATTCATAGGCAAAGATTGATTGCTGACTCAGCAGCATTTGAATAGCATCCGTAAGTTGAATCTCACCACCTTTTCCTGGCTTAATTTTTTCTAAACAATCAAAAATTTCTGGATTAAATACATAACGACCTATTACACCAAGTGTTGATGGCGCATCTTTTGGCTGAGGCTTTTCCACGATAGAGTTAATTTTATATAGATTTTCTTTGGGGCCGCTCACATCAACGATACCGTATTGTATGGTTTTTTCTTTTGCGATGTTTTCAATGGCAATCACGGATGCTTGTTCTTTTTGGTGTTGATTGATTAGTTGTTTTAAAACTGGCGTTTTGGCATCAGTTAAATCATCAGCCAATAACACAGCAAAGGGTTCATCATTAATGATTGTTTTTGCTTGAAGAACAGCATGGCCTAAACCCAAGGGCTCAGATTGCCTTGTGTAAATACATTTGACATGGGACGGAATAATGGATTGAATCGACTCTAATAAAATACTTTTGTTGGAGGCCAAAAGGCTAGCTTCAAGCTCAACATTTTTGTCAAAATGATCTTCAATCGATCTTTTATTACGCCCTGTCACAAAAATAAGTTCTGTGATACCAGATTGCATCGCCTCTTCAACTGCGTATTGAATTAAAGGCTTATCAACAACAGGAAGCATCTCTTTTGGATTGGCTTTTGTGGCTGGTAGAAAACGCGTACCCAAACCGGCTACTGGGA
>RHAY01000096.1 GCA_010031285.1 Methylophilaceae bacterium
AATTTACCCATATCTGCGCGACCCACCACTTGAGGTTTCACGATCGCCATCACTTGACCCATCTCTTTAATACTTGTCGCATGACAAGCCTGAATAGCCGCATCTAGAATGGCACTGACTTCTTCATCACTTAAGGCTTTCGGGAGATAACTTTGTAAAATTACAACTTCAGCTTTTTCAGCATCGGCAAGATCTTGTCTTTTTGCCGATTCATAAGCCTCAATGGAATCACGACGTTGTTTTAACATTTTTTCAATCACAGCCATCACATCTTGATCTGTCAACTCAATACGCTCATCGACTTCACGCTGTTTTATAGCGGATTGAAGAAGTCTGATGGTGCCAAGACGAATCACGTCTTTAGCGCGCATAGCTTCTTTCATGTCCTCAGTAATTTTTACTTTTAAGGACATCTTAAAAAATTAGAATAATTTTGGGGGGAGCATTTGATTGCGAAGACGACGGTACTGACGTTTCACTGCAGCAGCAGCTTTACGTTTACGTTCCCATGTTGGCTTCTCATAGAACTCACGCGCACGTAAGTCGTTGATGAGACCGGTCTTCTCAATTAAGCGCTTGAAACGACGAAGTGCTACGTCGAATGGCTCGTTTTCTTTTACACGGACTGTTGACATTAAACTCTCTTATTTTAAATAATGCGTTTTTTAGTGTTTTATCCAAATGGAATTTTGGAAAAGTCCGTTATTTTAATGCTAATCTATTCATTTATCAATCTTTTTTGAGCCCTAACCCCATGTTGGTACTTGGTATTGAAACCTCCTGTGACGAGACTGGATTGGCCGTTTTTGACAGTGAAAAAGGTCTTTTAGGCCATACCCTTCATTCCCAGATCGACCTTCATGAGGCTTATGGTGGGGTGGTTCCTGAATTAGCGTCCCGAGATCATATTAGGCTTATTTTGCCTCTTCTTGAGACTCTTTTTAAGAAAACGGGCGTTAACAAAGAAGCGATTGATGCGATCGCCTATACCCAAGGACCCGGGTTATCTGGCGCTTTGTTAGTCGGGAGTGCGCTCGCTGAAGCTTTAGCTTTTTCACTTCAAATTCCTACGATCCCGATCCACCATTTAGAAGGCCATTTATTAGCGCCCTTATTGGAAAAAGATGCTCCCACTTTTCCTTTTTTAGCACTCCTTGTTTCAGGTGGCCACACACAAATTATTCATGTGAAAAAAATGGGTCAATACGAAATTATTGGGGATACTTTAGATGATGCCGCCGGGGAAGCTTTTGATAAAACTGCCCAATTATTAGGTTTAGGTTATCCAGGTGGTTTAGCTTTATCTCTTTTAGCCGAAAAAGGTAAATCTCATTTTGATTTACCAAGACCGCTTATTTACACCAAAGATTTAAATTTTAGTTTTAGCGGATTAAAAACAGCGGTGCTTCATCTCATTCGTGCCCAAGAAAATTTAACAGATGAAATTAAAGCCGATGTCGCGTTTGCATTTCAAGAAGCGATCACAGATGTTTTAGCTAAAAAATGTCTTCATGCGCTCGACCAAACCAATTTAAAACAACTCGTAGTATCAGGCGGGGTAGGTGCTAATAAACAATTACGTCAAAAATTAAAAACTGAATTAACTCAAAAAAATTATGAAGTCTTTTTTCCGCGCTTAGAATTTTGTACAGACAACGGGGCAATGATTGCTTTTGCTGGTGCGATGCGATTAGAAACTTCTTTGAAACGTGATCTTGGTTTTTCAGTGAAACCTAGATGGCAACTCGCGTAAGAATTATTTCTTATCTTTAAAGCCTGATTCAGTGCCATCAATTAAACGTTTGATATTTTCCATATGACGCAAAATTAAAATAAGCGCGATCATGGATGAAGCAATCAATTCATAAAAATCAATGCCATAAAAAAATCCAATCACAGGGGATAAGCTTCCTGCGATGATGGCAGCGAGCGATGAATAACGCCAAATAAAAAATACACCAAGCCATATCCCTAAAGCTGTGAGTCCCATGACCCACGAAAACATAAAGAGAATACCTGCGGCTGTGGCAACACCCTTGCCCCCCTTAAAGCCATAATAAATTGGGAATACATGTCCTATGAGGGTTGCAATTGCAATGAGTCCCACCATCAGTGAAGATAATTCATAGTATTGCGCTAATCCTACTGTGATAGCTCCCTTTAAAGCATCGCCTAAAAGAGTTAATAAAGCCGCTAGTTTTTTTCCTGAACGTAGAACATTGGTGGCACCTGGATTTTTAGAGCCTATGGTTCGAGGATCAGGCAAAGAAAATATATGGCTCACCACAATGCCAAATGAAATCGCCCCGATGAGATAACTAAAAAGAAGGTAAATCACATTCATCATTTGAAAATCACTTTATAATGAAACCTCTATTTTACAATTATTTAAAGCACTCATGACGGCCCCACTTATTTTTATAGAAGAGATGAAAGTTGAAACGATTATCGGCGTCTCTGACTGGGAACGCGCCTTACCGCAAACGCTTATCATTGATCTTGAAATGGCTTTACCTCAAATGACTTCAGCAACTTCTGATTTAATTTCAGATACTATCGATTATGCTGCTGTCAGTGAACGAATTAAATCGATCTCATCAAATCATACATTTAAATTATTAGAGCCTTTAGC
>RHAY01000097.1 GCA_010031285.1 Methylophilaceae bacterium
AATGTATTGGCTTTATTAGTTTTTGCTTTGTCTTTTTCTTATGTACCCACAGCAGCCTTTCAATATCATTGTGTCTATGATGGCATCACAACTTTTAATGTGCCGATTTTTATATTCCAGCAAGTTTTTTTAGCGACCGTTTTATTTATTATTGGCCGTTATAGTTTTCAAGATGGCAAAATGGTATGTTGGATGTCATGTGGACGCAAAAAAGATAAAAAGAAAAAGTAATTAATCAAATTTTGCTTTATGTTTAGGCTGCCTTTTGAACTTTGTTTTGTCTTTTTCAACTTTAGGTTTAAAAGGTAAGTCAGCGCGGAAAAGTGCGTAATGGGTTTGAGAGCGTAATTTAAGTTTTCGAATTTGCTTCATAAAACATTACGCAATGATATCTAATACCCCTCGGGTAATAAATTCAATTGCCATCGATCCTAAAAGTAACCCCATAACGCGGGTAATAATTTTTGTACCAATCGCACCGATTACTTTCGAGATATTTTCAGCAAAACTCAGTGTGAGCCAAATCAAAAGAGATACGGCCAAACAAGGCAAGACAAGAAAGCTTTGATTGACAAAATTCGGTGCTTGATGCGCTGCAATAATCATATTACTCATAGCACCAGGCCCCGCTAAAAGCGGTATGCTCAACGGTACAAAAGCGATCAATTCTTTATCTGATTTTCCATTTTGTCCTGATTCAATAATTTGATGTTTACCTAACATCATAGAGATGGCCATAATTAATAAAAGAATTCCGCCACAAATTTGAAAGCTCGGCATCGTGATACCAAACATATTTAAAATTTTGTCGCCCAAGAAAAGTGAGGTCACGAGAATAATAAAAACAGTGATGGCTGTCATCTTAACGACATTTTTTTTGTTAATTTTTTTATGTTGGCCTGTTAGGCTCAGAAAAAGCGGCAAGCATCCAATAGGATCCACAATCGCAATAAGTGCAATGGTTGTTTTAATAATAAAGGTCCATTCAATCATGATGTTTTCCTTATTTAAAAAATGTCATAAAACCTAATGTAGCTGCAGCGACAGTCATTACAAACGTTGCTGCCCATCCTAAATATTTCACATACTTTCCTATAATAAAAGATCGCATCACTTTAGGGCGAGATGCCATATGCATAAGCGCAATCATTAAGGGTACTGCAACAATACCGTTAATTACAGCGCTCCAAAGCAATGCTTTAATTGGATCAATACCACTAAAATCTAAAATTACGCCAAGCAATGTTGCAATTGCAATCATTGCATAAAAATCTTTAGCTGCATGAAAACTTAAACCTAAACTTGCTGGTTTTTTAAGTAATTCCGCGACTGCATATGCTGCAGAACCGGCAAGAACAGGAACAGCCAAGAGTCCGGTACCTACAATGCCTGCTGCAAATAAAATAAATGTAAATTCTCCAGCGATTGGCCTTAATGCTTCAGCAGCTTCGGCTGAAGTTTGAATATCATGAACACCCGCTTTAAATAGAGTAGCGGCAGTCGTTAACATAATAAAAAAAGCAATTAAGTTAGAAAAACCCATACCGACAACAGTATCGATACGAATGCGTTTTAGATGCTTACCTAAATGTTGTGGATGATGATTCAAATAAGTGGTGTTATGTTTTATACGCACTTCTTCTACTTCCTGACCAGCCTGCCAAAAGAAAAGATAAGGGCTGATGGTTGTCCCAAAAACGCCCACAATTAAAAGTACATACTGATTTGTAAGAATAGTTTCCGGAAAAATTGTTGCTTTGATTACCGTGTTCCATTCCACATGAGCCGCCTATAACAAGCTTGACCGCATCTGCCATAGCTGCGAGATCAGCCGCAATATTAATAGTATTTGCCGCAAGTAAAAGAATCACTAAAGGCCAAGTGACGTATTTGGGATAAAAAAGACGCATGTTTTCAGCTAATCCTCGCCCTGTGACAAGGCCAATACGTGCACTGACTAATTGAATACCGACCATTAAAGGGTAAGTAAAAAACATGGTCCATAAAAGACCAAAACCATATTGTGCGCCTGCTTGAGAGTATGTTGCGATACCGCTTGGATCATCATCTGCAGCCCCTGTGATAAGCCCAGGGCCCAATTTCTTTATCAATTTTGGAAATTTAAAATTAAACATGACTAGAGCTTTTGTTTTAATACAAACTCTAGAATGACTTTAGCGATATAGCCTACAACACCCATGCAAAGAACAGCTAAAAGCCAGAGCGTTCCTTCTTTACCTGCTTTACTCTCTTTAGCGATGCCATACACAATAAAAAACATAAACAAAACAAGTCCGCCAATCATCCATGGTGTCCCAGCTTCAATTAAATCTTCAAGTGCATCAGGCGTCATGATTTTCTTTGCATATCACTGATTTGAGATAGATCAATGATAATAGATTTCTATCCATAAATTACGAATTGATTGATACGTTAAAAATAAAACAACTCTATAATTAAAAAATGAGTATCCCAATTAAAAGTATTCCTATTCAGAAAAATACATTAAAGCCTTTACCAGGTGTTGTCGAAGTTTCCGTCAATGCTACATCAGGTCATGCCAAAATTATTTGGCAATCAAATCTTATTAAGCCATC
>RHAY01000098.1 GCA_010031285.1 Methylophilaceae bacterium
GATCGCAAATAAATACCAATAAAAATTGCTATCGGTATAGTTGCAGCAACTGTTGATGTTGCCCAAGGACTGTGTTTCATAGCATTCACAACCACCAAACCTAAAACGGCAATCAAAATTACCATGATTAAAAAAGTGCCGATTAATGAGGCGGTACCACCGATTGCACCAATTTCATCCCTAGCCATCTGCCCTAGACTTTTACCATTACGCCTCATTGAAAAAAAAAGTGTAGTCATATCTTGCACTGCGCCACCTATCACAGCACCTATAAGTATCCAAAGCATTCCGGGAAGATACCCAAACTGTGCTGCTAATGTAGGACCGACTAGCGGTCCCGGCCCAGCAATCGCAGCAAAGTGATGGCCAAATACAATCCATTTATCTGTAGGAATAAAGTCTTTGTCATTTCTAAGTCTTAAAGCTGGTGTTTTTCTATGCTCATCAATCACTAAAACTTTTGCTGCGATCCAACTTGCATAAAATCTATAAGCAATCATATAAATACATACGGCAGCAGTAATAAACCAAACTGCATTGATACTCTCATGACGGCTCAATGCAATTGTAGAAAATGCAAGAGCTCCCAACAAAGCCACTAAAATCCAAACTATATTTTTTAAATATTTTTTTATCATGATGTTTTCGAATTAGATCTCTAAATTAATTTATTGGCTTATATATCTTTGATATACTTGACTCCCATTTATTCTTTAATTATATGCAATTACTAAAAATTAAAAAAACTAAATTCATTTTGACCGTGTAAATCTTAACTTGGCATCTCATAAAATTATTCTTGGTGTTACTGGAGGTATAGCTGCTTATAAAGCCGCTGAATTAACTCGCCTTCTCATTAAAAATGATTGTGATGTTCAAGTTGTGATGACTGAGTCTGCTTGTCATTTCATAACTCCGCTAACGTTCCAAGCTCTATCTGGCAAAGAAGTACTTACAAGTTTATGGAAAAACAATACCAACAATGGTATGTCGCATATAGAACTATCAAGAAATTATGACCTCATAATTATCGCTCCTGCCAGCGCTAATTTCCTAGCAAAATTAACGCATGGTCTTGCTGACGATCTTTTATCCTCTTTATGTTTAGCGAGAACTTGTCCAATTGCTGTAGCCCCTGCTATGAATGTTCATATGTGGAACAATGAAGCTACTCAGCGTAATGTTTCTCAGCTGAAGAAAGATGGCGTCTTATTTTTTGGTCCCGACTCAGGAGAACAAGCTTGTGGCGATATAGGGCTTGGAAGAATGATGGATGCTGAAGAAATATTTGAATCAATTCAAAATCATCTCACCCCAAAAATACTTAATAATAAAAAATTGTTAATAACTTCTGGCGGCACGATTGAAATGATAGATGATGTGCGAGGCATTACAAACCTTAGTTCAGGGAATATGGGAGCTGCTATCGCCAATACAGCTGCGTCTATGGGTGCGTCCGTCACTTTAGTCACATCAACACATCAAAATTTTTCAGAAAATATAAAAGTCATACATGCAAGCAACGCCGACTCGATGCATCAAGCAGTTCTTGATCATATCAACAATCAAGATATTTTTATTAGTGTCGCAGCTGTTTCTGATTACAAGCCAAAAGAAAAATTTATAGGTAAATTAAAAAAAGGTGATTCAGATATGACGCTTCAACTCACCCCTACAATCGATATTCTTAAAGAGATTGGATTATCTAATAATAAAATCTTTAAAGTAGGCTTTGCAGCTGAAAATGAAAACCTCATTGAGAACGCACAAAAAAAAATGAAGGCGAAAAATTTAGATTTAATTGTGGCAAATTTAATTCATGACTCTATGGGTCTTGAGGATACAAAGATTTCAATAATTGATAAAAACAAAGTTATTGATGTACCAAAATCAAATAAAATAGTTGCAGCTAAAGCTATTTTGAAAGAGATAGCTCATCGAATACATTCGGATAAATAATATGGATCTAGTCATTGATTTTAAAATTTTGGATAAACGTATTCAGGAAATGCTACCTAATTATGCATCACCAGGCTCAGCAGGTCTCGATCTTCGTGCATGCACTGAGCATGTCCAAACGATTAATCCTGGCGAAACCTTTCTTATACCCACTGGTATTTCTATCTTTATTAAAGACCCTGCTTATGCAGCCCTTATTCTTCCCAGATCTGGTTTGGGTCACAAACACGGGATTGTTTTAGGTAACTTGGTGGGTCTGATTGATTCAGATTACCAAGGTCAATTGCTAGTTTCTTGCTGGAATCGCGGCGACAACCCCTTTCTGCTCAATCCTATGGAGCGTATCGCCCAGCTTGTGATTGTCCCAGTTATCCAGGCCAAATTTAACCTCGTAGACGAATATCCAGAGACTGAGCGAGGCGAAGGCGGCTTTGGAAGTACGGGGAAAAACTAACGAATTCACTTGAAAAGACAGTGGGTTATGTGGTTTAATAGCAGTCTTTTTCGAAATTATTGTAACAAATAAAGGATTTAAATTATGGCTCGCGTATGTCAATTAACCGGCAAAAAACCAATGTCAGGAAACAACGTATCTCACGCCAATAACAAGACCAAAAGACG
>RHAY01000099.1 GCA_010031285.1 Methylophilaceae bacterium
AAAGGATCATTTTTATCCATATCAAAACCGGCCTTAAGAAGACCTGCAGCACCATGAGAAGCAAAGGGTCGGCCTTTTAAAAAAGGAATCGGGGCTAAATGATATTTTTGTCTTAATTGATTAAGCGCTCCTACGAGTTGCGGCGCACTATCTATTAAAGTTCCGTCTAAATCGAAAAGGACAGCTTTCATGATGAGTCTTTAGTCACTTCAATCAGGTAATTGACTGAAACATCATCACCTAATTTATACACTTCTGTGATTGGGTTGTAAGTCATGCCCACTAATGTTTTTATATTTAAATTTTCTTGTCTACACCATGCGATCAACTCAGAAGGTTTGATAAATTTTTCATAATCATGTGTGCCCCGTGGTAATAATTTAAGAATATATTCAGCACCAATCACAGCAAATAAGTAAGCCTTGATATTGCGATTAATCGTTGACATAAAAAGTGTACCGCCAGGTTTTAAAAGTTTTGCACATAAAAACACAATATTTGATGGCTCTGGCACATGCTCTAACATCTCCATACATGTGATGACATCAAATATAGGCCCATGTTTTGAGGCTAAAGCTTCTAATGATATACATTGATAATCAATGTCTAGTTTGGATTGAAGTGCATGAAGTTTTGCAATAGTAATCACTTTTTCACCCATATCAATTCCTGTCACATCCGCACCAAGTTTTGCCATAGACTCGGAAAGAATACCTCCTCCGCAACCAACATCGAGCACTTTTTTGTTTTTTAAATTCACTTTTTCATCAATAAAATTAAGTCGAAGTGGATTAATTTGATGAAGCGGTTTAAATTCACTACCCTCATCCCACCATTTGTGAGCGAGCTCGTTAAATTTATCAACTTCCTCTTGAGAAACGTTTATACGTTTTGTTTTAGCTTGAGTTGCCATCTTAGCGCTATATCCTTACATGCTTGAATATCCATGGATGTTAAGAGTCCTTCTTCATATTGCAATATCAATGCTTTTGCACCATTAATGGTCACCATTTCTAAAGATGTTTTAGCATTGAGTGTCGCAGGATTTTTTGTGATTCCTTTAGCAAGTAAAGATGCTAATTGCATATCATGCAATATATCTTGCTTATTATTGCTCGCACTTCCATCCGTACCTAAACATACATTAATGCTGTGTTTTTGCAATGTCTCTATATCTGCGATACCACTACCTAATTTTAAATTTGAGGTTGGGCAATGAATGACTGATACTGATTCTTTTGAAAATGTGGTTAAATCTTGATCATTCAAATACACGGAATGTACTGCCATAAATTGAGGACTCAAAACGCCGAGACGGTGAAGTCTTTCAATGGGCCTTATTTGATATTGTTTTAAGCTCTCATTGATTTCATCTTCTGTTTCATGCACATGCATATGAATAGTGAGATTGAGCTGATTAGCATAAGTTAAAACGTGATCTAGCGTCTTATCTGAAACTGAATAAGGTGCATGAGGTGCTAGACTTGAAGTAATTAATGCTTCATCTCGCCAGCCATCACGAGCCTCAAGACCTTTCATCAAATAATCTTCCCCGTCACTCGCATAATTCGATGGGTAATCCATAACAAAAAGGCCAATGTTAGCTCTCATACCGCTTTGCTTAATCGCGCGAGAAGCTGCCTCAGGATAAAAATACATTTCATTGAATGTCGTCACACCGCTTTTTAACATTTCAGCGCACGCAATCAATGTGCCATCATAAACAAAATCAGGTGTGACCCATTTTTTTTCAAGCGGCCAAATAGATTCATTAAGCCATGTATGAAGTGGCTGATCATCAGCGAAACCCCTAAATAAATTCATCGCAGCATGTGTATGCGCATTGATAAGGCCAGGAGTTACTATATGATGGTGAAGCTGAAAGTGTTGGGTGGTTTGATAAAGTGATGATACTTTTTTTGTTTCGATAATATCAATAATTCGATCCTGATCGATAATGATCGAATGGTCTTCAAGCGTTATATTGTGTGGCCTAACGGGACAGATCCATTTAGCAGAAATAATCGTGCTGACATGTTGGATTTGAGAATCTGGCATCAACTATGATTCGAAGGGATGTTTAAGAACGATCGTTTCGTCACGCTCAGGGCCGGTCGATACGACATGAATGGGCACTTCGCATAATTTTTCTAATGTGTTGAGATAGTTCTGCGCATTTTTGGGTAACGCATCCCATGATTTAATGCCGAAGGTATTTTCACTCCAACCATCCACTTCAATCAGTATAGGTTTACAACGTTCCACTTGATCAGCACCCAAAGGTAGTAGATCAATTTTCTTACCATCCAATTCGTAACCTACACATATCCCAATTTTTTTAATGCCATCTAAGACATCTAATTTTGTAATACATAAACCTGAGAGACTATTAATCATAGCAGAGCGTTTTAATGCCGCGGCATCAAACCAACCACAACGTCTTTTACGCTTAGTGACTGTGCCAATTTCTTTACCTTTTGTTGACATTTGATACCCAGGTGTATTTTCAGTTTCGATGTCAAGCTCACTTGGGAAAGGTCCGCCACCTACACGCGTTGTGTATGCTTTAGTAATACCTAA
>RHAY01000100.1 GCA_010031285.1 Methylophilaceae bacterium
CATTAAGTTCGTTTGTGTATTGATCAATTCCATTCTTTTCTCTCTTTAAAAAATCTTTTATTGCCTGTTCAAATTTTTCATCAAAGACTCGATGAAATGAAAATGTATTAAATGGCTCAAAACCCCGTGCTAATTTATGCTCCCCTTGCGCACCACCTTCGAATGTAGCTATTTCATTCTCAATACAAAATTCTTGACCTTGATAGTAGGAAAGTTCGAAATGTAATCCAGGATAAAAAGATTTTGAACCCCAATATCTTCCATATAAATTTTTATCATCATGAATAAAGAATGATCCTGCAACAGGTGTATCGCCCTCATAGGCAAGTATCAACAATATATTCTCAGGCATACTTTCTCTAATAAAGCTAAAAAAATTTCGCGTGAGATACGGATGTGAATGATGCTCTCGATAGGTATTACAATAACAAGTATAGAAAAAATCTAAATTCGATTCATCAATTTCTGGGCCTTTTATTTTTTTAATTTTAAGCCCCAGGTCCTGAATTTTTTTTCGTTCTTGTTTTATTTTTTTTCGCTTATCGTGAGAAAGCTGAAAAAGGAATTCTTCAAAATTTTTGTAATTTTTGTTAATCCATTTAAATTGCACGCCTTCTCTCAACATCCATTTTGCATCAAGGTATGCGTTTTGCTCCCTTTGATCACAAAATAAAATATGGCTTGATGACATTTTATTTTGATAAGCTAGCGCTTCTATCTGTGAAACTATATTTTTTTTAATTGCCGCGTCTAATCCAAAAATTCTAGGGCCACTCGCCGGAGTAAATGGTATACATGATACGATCTTCGGATAATAGCTTCCCCCATATTTCTGATAGGCCTCCGCCCACGACCAATCAAATACATATTCACCATAGGAGTGTTCTTTTAAAAATAGAGGTGAAGCACCAACGAGCTTTCCTTCATGAGTTACAATTGCCGGAAAAGGGTGCCAACCTGTACCCTCCCCTATAGAATTTGATTCTTCAAGCGATTGAAAAAATTCAAGCTTTAAAAAAGGATTTGATTTTGTAAGATCATTCCATTCTTTTTGATTAATATTTTTAAAGCTAGATTGAAATTCTATGTGCGCCATAGCGATCTATTTTTATGAAGATTCACTAAGGGAGATTTATATAGGTGTTTTAGTATTTGATGAAGCTTGATTGTTTTTACGTTTACTATTATCCAAATGATTTTTTTCAAATTCTTTTGCTAAGAGAGCAAGTTCATCCAGCGATATAACTTCATTTTCGTCTAAATCCAAACGATTAAATTGGCGAGCTACCTGTGGTAAACATTTTGTCGTTTCAGAGAGATCAAGGGTACTATCATTGTCTTCATCGCAAGCAATAAAACGTGACTCTAGGCCTTTTAACATCTCCCTTTGCTTTTCTTCAACGAGACTACTCTCTTTACCTGAGGATTTTGCATATGCAGCAAGCGCACGCCGAATTCTTGCTCGCTCTTCTGGTGATAAAGCGCTATTTTCTTTTAATTTGTTAAGCTCAGAAGCAACTGATGAATTAGCCTCTGAGTCTGTTTTAGGTGTCTGATTATTTCCACCCCCGAGTACCTGTAATGAGAGGCCAAAAAACGCAACAAAACAAAAGAAAAAGGCTTTTAAAAAATTATTCAATTGATTGATTTTTATCTGGAAAGGATAGTTATATTCAAGCTTAAATGTAAATAATTTATTACAAAAAAATGCATATTTGTTTCTATTTGTAACAATGGATCATAACTACTTTGATGTAAACTTATACATTAAGTTCATTTCGTACCAACTGATTTAAACTAAACCCATGGCAATCAATCCACCTTCCATTTTAATCGTTGATGACGACCCAAAAATAAGGGAACTCACTAGTCAATACCTTATTGATCAAGGATTAAATGTTCATACAGCAAGTGGCGGTAAAGAAATGGATATATTTATTGCGAGCCATCAGGTTAACCTTATTATCCTTGATCTCATGATGCCGGAAGAAACTGGGCTGGCTATATGTCAAAGATTAAGAGGTTCGGGAAATTCTACTCCAATTATCATTCTTACAGCGAAAGGAGATGAAATTGATCGTATTGTCGGCTTGGAAATGGGAGCGGATGATTACGTATCAAAACCATTTAATCCTCGAGAACTCTTAGCGCGTATAAATGCAGTATTAAGACGAAACGAATTAAAGCAATCACAAAACTCCACCCCTGAAAATTTGGCATTTGGCCCCTTTTTATTTAGCTCGGATACAAGAAGTCTCACTAAAAATGGGGTGCCTATTAGTATTACTTCGGGTGAATTTGAATTGTTAAAAGTTTTTATTGATCATCCCCGCCAACCACTGTCTCGGGATCAAATTATGCAATTAGCAAAAGGGCGCGAACTTGATGTATTTGATAGAAGTATCGATGTTCAAATTTCGAGACTAAGAAAAATTCTAGAAGAAGATCCTACAAGCCCT